>JAITEH010000160.1 GCA_031282125.1 Campylobacteraceae bacterium | reverse complement strand
TTGTATTGCCTTTTTAAGTTTTAAAGAGAGGATTGTAGTTAAATAATTCTTATAGTTCGCTGAATTTCAAATTATTCTAAGTTTATAATCTCAATCTCTTTTTCATGCAGATAATAAAGGTAGGATTTTACCCTTTTTTTACTTATAAACTCTATAGCTTTTTTATATTCCAAAACCTGTTTTATGTGGGATTCTTTGGCGTACGAAGAGGATTTATAATCTATAACGACAACCTCATCTTCTCTTTCTATCAAGATATCTATTTGACGGCGTTCTTTATCAAATATATATGATTGTTCCTTGTAAAATTTACCGCCGCCTAAAAGGCTTTGAAACTCATGATTATTGATAAGGCGCGAGATTCTATGATTGATTGAAACAAACGCATTTTCATCAAGCACTCTACCGTAACGGTTTTTGGCAGATGTGAGCGCATTTTCAAGCTCATTTTCACTGAAATCATTCATCATTTCAAGCGTAAAATGCAGCGCCAAACCAAAATAGATATTTTCAAGACTCGTATCGATAGGCTCTTTTGCGATTTTTACATTCTGTTTTCCAAAGCTTTTGCCCTTATACGGCACGCTTATAGCCGTACTTTTTTTCTCTTCGCTTTTTGCTTCTATCTTGCCTCTTATCGTGTTTTGCATAGACAGCTTTTCAAATGAACTTTTCTCATTTTTTTGCACGATTATAAGTCCGTTTTTAGCGCGCGTGAAAGCGACGTAAAAGCAGTTTAACTCATCTTCGTTGTCCAATGCCATATCTTTTTCTTTTGCATTTTTATAAAGCTCATCTACCAATTCGCGCTTACTTGATTTTAGAAAGAGTCGTTTTAACTCTATGCCGTCATAATCAAACAACAGTTGATTTGTATTGCTGCTCTCTTTTTGCAGCCTGTCGGCAGCGATGACAAATGAAAACTCCAAACCTTTTGATTTGTGTACTGTAAGTACGCGGATACCGTCGCCGCTTTCATATGAGCGCTCTTTTATATCGTCATACAGCAAGCTCTCGATATCGTCGTATTTTGCCGCAACTCCCAAAAAACTAATAATATCCGTACTGCCCTCTATCTTAAAATCATCAATGCATTTTTTCACAAGCTCTAACAGCGCGGAATTAATATCAAAATCTTGGATACTCGGCAATCCGTCGATATCCTCGCCCAAAAAAGCCAAAAAATTACGTCCGTACAACTCGTCTTTGAAATAGAGGTATTTTAAAAACTCCAAAACCGCCGCCACATTTGTACTCTCGACCAAAAGCTTATGGCTTTCCGTATAGACAGGTATATCGGAAAATGCCTCTGCGATAGCCTCTTTTATCTCTGCGGCGTCTTTATTTGTATCGCACAAAACCGCTATATCGTTTGGCCGGACTCTGTTTTCAAGAAGCTTTTTTACGCTGTCGATAATGCCTTGCTTTACATCTTCATGGCTTACAACCTCAACAAAACCGCCGCTATTTGCCTCATGCGCGATTTGCGGCTCATAATTTGCGATTTTATCTTTAAAAACTTCATTGACAAACTCTACGATTAATCTTTGACTGCGATAGTTGTATTTTAAAAAACCAACATTTACGCTGAAAAAATCAATAATATGAGAGAAAAGCTCTTTTGTACCGCCGCGAAAACGATAAATAGCCTGCTTCATGTCGCCCACATAAAAAAAGCTCTTGAACTCTTTTGTGCCGATGCCTGCGGTAATCTCTTTGATGATAGGCTCCAAAATTTTATACTGCACGATATTTGTATCCTGAAACTCATCTATCAAAAGATGCTCTATCTTAGCGTCCAGCCTAAAATACAAAAAATCGCTGTCTATGTGGCGGCATAGCAATTCATATACGATATTTGTTATATCCGAAAAAGACAGCTCTCTGTTTTTGGCGCTGATATTTTTAATCGTATTTTTATATATTTTGAAAAGATAAAACAGTTCGCCAAGAGAGTATTTCTCTTTTTCATTATGAAATGCGCTCACAGCGTTTTTTAATTCAAAAAACATCTCGTCAAGTTTTGGCGTATAGATTTTTTTAAAATAACTATGCTCCGACAGCGTATCTTTGCCTAAAAAATCGCTTTTGATGAACTCTTCTGTTTTTTTGTCGAACAAATCCACAGCTCTATTTGCCGCGCCCACATCCGCCAAAAAACTCTTCATTTTTTGCACGATTTGCGCTACTTGTAAATCGCTTGGCGGAACTATCCTTGCAATCTTCCATTCGTCAATTTCGCTGTTTTTTTCATACATGAGCGATAAAATATCAAAAAAATAGTTGATGTTTTTTTGTGATTTGAACACAAAAGATAATAGCTGATTGTAAGCATCGGCAGTTTTGACTGCCTTTATAAAAGACTCTTTAAATTTATCAAGACCATGAAACTCTTTGGGTGTGAAATCTGGCATCAATCCCGCATGAAGCGCAAATTTGCGCAAAATCTGCCCGAAAAATGCATCTATCGTAGAGATTTTGATATTTGAGTGCAAAAAAAGCGGCAAAATCCTCTTTTTGCGCGCCAAAATCTCATCTTTGTCCATCTGCAAAAGAGCGCAAAGCTCGTTTAGTTCGCTCTCTTTATGCTCAAAATCCTGAAGCGTCTGATAGACTCTATGCTGCATTTCATTGGCGGCTTTTTTTGTGAATGTCAAAGCGATAATATTGGCAGGATTTACTCCCATCAACAAAAGAGCGATGTATCGCACAGAAAGGGCAAATGTCTTGCCGCTTCCCGCACTTGCATTTAGAGCTAAGGTATTTAAAAAATTCATGCATTCACTCCGCAAAGCATTTTGTATGGGCAAAAAAAGCACTGTTTTTTATCCATGGACGCTTCAAATACAAACTCTTTTTTCTCTTTTAACTCCAATAGATGCTCCATGAGACGCTCTTTTTTTTCATCAAAAAAGTTATCTTCAACAAATCTGGCATCATTCAAATCATAAAAAACCGCTTTGATTTCACCCAAATCAGCACACAAAAGCGCATAAAATTCCAACTGGAAGTCGCTTGCGATGAGAGCTTTTTCCAAACGCTTTTGCGTATTTATCCTGCCCGTTTTATAATCCAAAAGCAGATATTTGTCCCCAAGTCTATCTATCCTGTCTATTTTGCCCGCAAGTCGTATGCCGTCAAAATCTTTTTCAAACCGCTCTTCAAGCCTAAAAACTCTCCATCCATCTTCATATCTTTTAAGTTCTTCGGCAAAAACGGCTTTTAATTTATCAAGCCAAATATCTGCTTCCAACTCCCAAAGTGCGCCTTTGCCGTAACGCTTCTTAGCCTCTTGTGAGAGTTCGCGCGCATCTTTTGTCATTTGCTCAAGCGAAGTTAGAGGCTGTGCAAAAACGCCGCACAAAATATCATGGACAAAACTTCCCGTATCTCTTGCGTCGTATTTCAACTGTTTTGGCTCTTTGTAATGTTTGATATATCCGAAAAAATATTTCAAAGAGCATTCGAGGTATGTTTTCAAAGCAGTCGCAGAAAGCGGTTTTTCAAAAAAACTGTACACTAAACGAAACGATTTTTGCTCTCTTTTTATCGGATAAGCTTTTTTGATGATAACATCAACATACGATTTTTCGTCATAATCTAATCTCTCAACTTGAAATGTCTTGAGAAATCTCGAAGGCAATTTATCCTCATTTTCCACTGCGCTGACGGCGACAACCGAAGCGTTATTAATCAGTCTGCTGTAAAAAAATCGCTGTAAATTTTCTCTATCTTCTATGCTTGGCAAGCCGCATCTTGCTCTGATTGATGAAGAGATAAAAAGGTCTTTATTGCTGCGTTTTGGGACGATATCATCGTTGAAATGGACGATTATCACGCCTTCATATTTTGCCCCACGGCTTTCCAATACGCCCATGACGGTTACTTTGCCGCCTCTATTGTCATCTAAAGTTCTGTCTTGAAGCCTTTTTAAAAAAAGCTGCAAGATATCCAAAAATGAGAGTATTTCCGCATTTTCCAAAAATTTTTTGAACAAAAACAGCTCTTCCAAGATGATATCCGTCTGCTCTTTGGGGTCATCATCTTTGATAAATGCTTGAAGTTTTGGCTCAACTTCTGCTAACGTTATCTTTTTTGACAAATCGGCATATATCTCGCTGCTGATGCCAAGCCGCTCTATTCGTTTTTCGTGCTCTGTCTCATCATCTTCTGCATGTTTTTTCAAAACCGCCTGCACTCTTTTAAAAAACAGGCTTTCACGCATGCTAAAGCCCATAGCAAAATTCAAATTATTAAATCTATCAAACTCCAGCAATGTGGAAGCAAAACTCTCATCAGGCAGTATAACGGCTATGTTTTCGGGTGCAATGCCTAAATTTGTCATCATCTCTATCTTTTCAAAAACAAATGCGCACTCAAGAATAGCCGAAGAGAAGGATTGATAAAAAATCTTTGGCGTTTTGTCGTAGAGTTTTGTCTCTTTTGTAAGCTTGGCTTCATTTAGACAGCACTCCGCCAAAGTATCAAAAGAGGTCGTTATCCCCTCTTTTTCAAGCCATTTTTTGACTTTTTGATTGTATGCGGTTATGGGAGTTACGATATAGATATCGCAAAATTGTTTGGCTTCTTTTAAAAGCCTTAGTTCAAATGTACTCAAATATCCTTCAAGGTGAATTCTGACTTTTCCCAAAGATGAGAGATAAGAGCTGTTGATACGGGCTATTTTGGGCAAAGTAACGGCATCATATAAGGAGTTTTTGTCTAGAAGCGAGCGGTAGCGCTCCAAAAGCTCTTTTAATATCGCGATATGTTCGCTAAATTCAGCATAAGTATCGCTCAAATCAAGTTCGTTTATATCAACCTCTTCATTTGCAAGCTCTTCAAAAAAACGAAAAATATAGTTTGAATTTTGCAAAAATGCCATGAACTCTTTTGGGATATG
>JAITEH010000145.1 GCA_031282125.1 Campylobacteraceae bacterium | reverse complement strand
GATAACCGTCGTTGCGTTGTTTGAACTTATGCTACAATTATCCTAAAATCTATAAAGAGTTTGCGTGGAATTAGACCTCATCACATTTCTCATCATCTGCCCGCTTGTATTTTTGGCGGGTTTTATCGACGCGATTGCAGGCGGAGGCGGACTTATATCCATACCTGCGTATCTATTTGCAGGATTGCCGCCGCACTTTGCTTTAGGCACAAATAAACTCTCCTCCACGATAGGAACTATCGTCGCCGCGCTTAGGTATTACAAAAACGGCTTCATAGACATGAAAGCCTGCGTACCTTCCATCATGAGCGCGCTTTTTGGCTCATTTATCGGCGCAAATATCGCGCTTCATGTAAGCGAAAATGTATTGCAAAAAATACTCTTGATTTTACTGCCAATCATCGCCGTTTTTATACTGAAAAATAAAAATCTCACCGTCACCAAAAGCATATTATCTTACAAAAAGACGCTTATCTACTCTGCTCTCATCTCATTTGCTGTGGGCATGTACGACGGATTTTTCGGTCCAGGGACGGGGACATTTCTCGTGCTTGGATTTATAAGCATAGCTCATGTAAATCCACAAACCGCCTCAGGAAACGCGAAAGTCATCAATCTATCGTCAAACATAGCTGGCTTAACGGTATTTTTATACAACGGCTACACATTAATAACCTTAGGACTTGTCGCGGGTATTTTCAGTATATTCGGAAGCTACATGGGGGCTGGACTTGCGATAAAAAAAGGCTCAAATGTCATCAGATATGCGATACTGTTTGTGTTGGCATTGCTATTTTTGAAGATGGTGTGGGAAGTAGTTTGAATTGGTAAAATTTAAGCATATTATGCTAAAAACTGCATTTAAAGAACTGTTTTATGGATTGTTTCATTAGCCACATCACGCAGTTTTCGTCGCTCGGCGTCAAGCCCAAACAAACTCACATTTTAGCGAAAGAAAAGTGTGGGGCGTATAGCTTTCGTAAACCCGACGAAATGGCAAAACGCCCAACTTTCAACGACTTTTCCCCGTTTAAATACTGTCGTAATGCAAAAAGCGGCGAACGCGCACTACAGCGAATCTACGGCTTTTTTCTTAGCTTCTTGGTCTTTTTTCTTAGCCTCTTCCTCAGCCTTTTGTTTTTGTTGAAGCTGACTGTCGCCTTGATACCAAAGCGAAGTAAGGCCATAGGCCAAGTTCATCTTTGACGACGCCGCGTGTGGCTGTGACAAACGAATTTCGCTGTTGCCCGCAGTGAATGCGACGAACGGTGGATATGAAAACTTTTCGCTTTTCACGGTGTATTTTTTCTTAAGGGACTCATAGAGATTGTTAAACCTTTCGATACCGAAATCGAATTCGAGACCGACATAGACAAGTTTGCCTTTTTTGTCAAAGAAAATAGCCGCTTTCCTGAGCCCGTCCAGATTAACCGCTTTGATGTCTGTAACGCTATACTGCTCGCCTCCGCTGGCAGGGTTAATGCCATCTAGCTCTAGAGCAAGTTTCGCTTTCGCGTCCTTGACTGTAGCCACACCTATCTCCAAGCCAAGTGGTGAGGGGTTCTCCGAGGCCGCCAAAAGCGTTGAAAAAGCGATCGAAACCGCAACAAAAAGTCTGATAAGACTCATTGGAAACTCCTTGTGTTAAGATTGATTTTAATGATGAGTGCCAAAAGACAGGGAAACTGCGATACAAATAAAATGCCTAATTGCGCAGTATAATCCAGAGAGAAAAGTTTAAGCTTAAACAAATATGAATAATTAAAATTATCTTTAAAATCATTTAAAGATAACATGTAAATTCCTTTTGATTGAAAATGAATTTGGCGATATTGTATCAAAAAATAATATATCAAGAGACAATTGAAGATAAATTGCAGAAGTTGATTGCATGTAAGAGTCAAAATCGCGTGAAATGTGATGAAATAACTCTCTTAAGAGTTTCATATTCTAAGCAGTTAAAAACGTGGAAATCCACTATTTTTATTCTATGCTTTTTGAATTGTGCCACAATTTCTTGTAAATAATAAAAAAGGTGGATTGCTTTGAAACTTTACTCCTTCACAATATATCATCAAAAATAACCAATAAATCACGTAGCTCTTTTTCATTTGATAATTTTAAATTTCTAAAACACCAGCATAATTCTTCTATATAGTTCTGTATTTACCTCTTACTTATGCCGTTCTTTTTGAGTTTTTTGTATATTTATAGCTCTTACCTATACGCATCTTTTCTATGAGATACTCTAAGAACTAAAATTATCAATTTATCATTTTGTTTTTCATAGATAACTCTATAAGTTCTTAATCTCAATCTATATAAACCTTTAAATTCGCCTTGTAGAGCTTTTATTTTTTCAAGTTTTGTTAGTTTTTTTTCGTAATCTTCATCAAAATTGTCTATAAAAATCTCTAATTCATCCAATATAAAACTTCTTATGGACTTATCTAATGACAATATATCTTTGGAAGCTTTTTCATCAAAATGCAAATTATATTTGTTCATCTGATAGTTTTCTCATTTGACTTAAGCTGACAGTTTTATTTTGTTCCGCACTTCTTTTTTTCGCAATTTGCAAATCAAGATGATCGAAATAAAATTCTAATGCCTGAGAGACTAAAGCGCTTTTATTTTGATGTAACTCTTCCGCAAATTCTGAAATTTCATCTGACAAATTTTGCGGCACGGAGATGAGTAATTTTTTATTTTTAGAAGCCGTCATAACTATTTTCCTTTTTTAGATATACAAAAGTATATCTTTTCGGATATAAAAATGGAATTAAAGATGAAAAATTATTTAATACTCCAACCCAGCTTTTTTCAGTGCCTCTTTGGCTCTGTTTTTTTGCCTGTGCGAATCATAACACCACTGCGGCGACAGAAGCGTATCGTCCTGTACGCCTGCCGTGATGCGCTGTAAGATGATGTTTGGCGGCAGCATTTTTATAGCTTTGATGAGCGTATCAAGGTACAGCTCTTCGCTCATAGGGACAAAAAACCCGTCTTTAAAATCCCGCGCAAGTTTTGTGTGTTTGGTGATGTAGAGCGAATGAAATTTGATAGCGTCCACATGCAAATCTATAACGCTTTGCACGCTTTGAAGCATCATCTGCTGCGTTTCGTTGGGAAGCCCAAATATCAGATGTACGCATGTGTTGAGCCCTGCGTTTTTTGTCTTTTTTATCCAAAGGGCGGTATTTGCAAAGTCGTGCCCACGGTTAATGGCGCGAAGCGTTTCATCAAATGCGGATTGTACGCCGTACTCTATCCACACCTCTTTGCCCTGCTCTTTTTTTGAGCGCAAAAACTCCAAAATTTCATCGCTCATGCAGTCGCTTCTCGTGCCTATGCTGATGCCTATGGCGTCTGGGAGATTGAACGCTCTTTCATACAGGGCTTTGAGGGTGGAAAAGGGCGCGTAAGTGTTGCTGAAAGATTGGAAATAGACTATAAATTTTTTCGCGCCGAATTTTTTGGCAAGCCGCTTTTTGTATCTTTCGTATTGACTCTCAAGCTGTAAAAGCTGTTTGTCAAGATGGGGATTTTCGCTTAAATGCGGATTTAGTTTAAAGGCTTTATGCTCTTTTGAGAGATTTGGGCTGAATGATTCGTTCTCGCAGTACACACAGCCGCCTTTAGCCACAGTGCCGTCGATATTGGGACATGTAAAGCCCATGATGGATATGGGCGTTTTATACACTTTCACGCCGAATTTATCCCGAAAATAGCGTCCGATAGTTAAAACGGTTTGGCTATTGGATAAAGTAGTTGCCGTCAAAGCTTACCAACGAATATTTGCGCTCATCGCCGATACTTTTTACCAAAGAGTCTATAGATAAAAACTTAAGCGAATCCGCGCCGATGTAGTCTCTGACCTCATCTTCGTTTAGATTCGCGCTTATCAACTCTTGATAGCTTGGCGTGTCGATTCCGTAGCGACATGGGTGTTTTATAGCAGGAGACGCTATCCTCATGTGCACCTCTTTTGCGCCCGCATGCTTTAAGATGGAGACTATCTGCTTTGATGTAGTGCCTCTAACGATACTGTCGTCTATAACGACTATCTTTTTACCGTTCAAAAGCGCGGCGATAGGGGAGAGTTTGAGTTTGACTTTTTGGCTTCTCATCTCTTGCGTTGGTTCTATAAATGTGCGCCCTACGTAGTGGTTTCTAACGATGCCGTTTTCAAAAGGTATGCCGCTTTGCGCCGCATATCCAAGAGCCGCCGCCACGCCGCTGTCAGGTACTGGGATAACGTAATCTGCGTCAGGCACGCTCCACTCTTTTGCCAAAGCTTCGCCCATTCTTTTGCGTATCTCATATACGTTTTTGCCCTCTATGACGCTGTCGGGTCTTGCAAAGTAGATGTATTCAAAAGCGCAGATTCTAGGATCCGTATCAAAGAGCTGTTCGCTCATGTACTCGTCTCTTCCTCTTTCAAATATTATCATCTCTCCGGGATTTACATCTCTTATAAACTCCGCTCCGACCAAATCAAAAGCACATGTTTCGCTCGCGGCGATGTATCCGCCGTCTTTTAGTCTTCCTATCGAAAGCGGGCGCACACCGTATCTGTCTCTGATGACAAACATTTTGTGGCGGCTTAAGATGATAAAACAGTAAGCGCCTTTGATGGTATGCAAGGCTTCTATTATTCGCTCTTTCAAATGCTCTTTTTTACTTCTGGCGATGAGATGGACGACATTTTCCGTATCCATGGAGGATTGAAATATCGCTCCGTCTTCGATAAGTCTGGCGCGCACTTCGTTTTTGTTTATCAAATTGCCGTTATGGACTATAGAGATTTCTCCAAGACTGTATCTGGCAAAAATCGGCTGCGCATCCAAAATAGAGTCGTTTCCCGCGGTAGAATATCTGTTGTGACCTACAGCCAAAGAGCCTTTTAAAATCTCGAAAGAGTTCTCATTGAAAACTTTCGTGACCAAGCCTCTGTCTTTGATGGTTTTGATTTTGTCGTTATCGCACGCGCTTATTCCCGTTGCTTCCTGCCCTCTGTGCTGCATCGCAAAAAGGGCATAGTAGGATATCTTCGCAGCGTCTTTGGAGTTAATGACGCCTACTATTGCACACATATTAAAATTCCTTTTAAAAACCAAATCGTTACAAAAAAATACTTTATCATTTCAAACCTTTAACAATTTTAATTGAGACATAATTACATCGTCATAAAAATAATATTGTCTATTAGTTTTTACCAGAATTAAACTGTACCAATTTTTCCCAATCAATATCTCCTTCACTGCTGCAAAACTCATTAGCAAACTGCTTGGTAAACTTATTAATCATTTGGCTATATGATTTTTGAAATTTTGCATCATGCTCATGCGCTTTGTGCCCCAGTGGTTCAATAATATCAAAATAAAGATTTTCATTTCCAGAAATAAAACACCAAAATTCTTGCCCACAATATTTATAATAATCACCTTTATCAGGATTATTATCTTTACCATAACAACAACCATTTACAGAAATAATGTTGAGTCTGGCGTTACTTGTTCTTAATGTTTTTTTAGCAGTTTTAAAATCAGAAATCATTTTAGAAATTTGGCTGCTGTTGCCCCAATTTGGTCCTGATTTTATCGATACAATATATCTTATGCTGTTTTTGTCAAATTCCAAGTCTATGTTTGGAATACCTGACTTCCGCCCATTATATACTTTTTGATTAATAAAAATCGCTAATCCTTCCAACCAATCACCAAATATAGTTTCTTCATTTGATGAAATATGCGCATCAACAATTCCTTTTACAATTTGCTCAGAAGTCAGCGTATATTTAGCTTTAAAAAGATACGGATTTTTTCGCTTCAACACTTGCGATAATTTTAATTTATCCAAACTTTTTATGCGTTTCTCATGAAATATATTTATATTATCTTCAACATATTGAGTAACATCTTGCAGTTTCAGCTTTTTCATCTTTCGCTCTTTTTTTTAATGAATCACATTTAGACTCATAAAATTGTCGTTTCATATCATAATAATATTCTGAAATAATTTCAATACCTATGGCATTTCTATTCATTTTATTGGCAACTTCGATAGTCGTTCCAGAGCCAGCAAATGGATCCAAAACCGTATCGTTTTCTTGGGTAAACAATCTTATAAACCACTCAGGCAATTCCTTAGGAAAAGCGGCGCTATGATTTTTACTATTGCATTCTGTTGATAAATGCACTACATTTGTTGGATAAACCGTATTTTTCCCTATCCAATTAGAAACATTTTTTCCAAAACCGCTACCATTTTTTGCATTATAGCGAATTTTATCTGTTTCGCTTAAATTTTTTAATCTGCTTTTTGCCCAATCGCCAATAGGAATTTTTACAGCATCTTGATACATATTGAATTTTTTATTTTTATTAAACTGCAAAAGCCGTTCCCAAGCATCTCTAAAACGATTTGACCATTTACCAGGAAAACAATTTTTTTTGTGCCAAATGAATTCTTCTGTCCAAAGCCAACCCTGTTTTCTCATTGCAAGAATTAACTCCATCACATAAGTACTTCTCTCACCATTAACAACTTTTTCTTTTATGTTTAATACAAATGTTCCTGTAGGTTTAAGAACTCTTAAAAGTTCTTTAGATATAGGAAGAAACCAATCAACATATTCATTAATTTTTACACCACCATATGTTGATTTCCGCTGATCTGCATAGGGTGGAGAAGTAATTATCAAATCAACAGAGTTATCAGGAATCTTCATTAGTTCTTTTTTGCAATCTCCTAGATATAGCTCTATTTTAGACTTCATTTTAAGACTTTCTTAACTCCAAACAATCACTGATTGTATATTGTCCGTTTTGTTGATTTATTATCCATTTTGCCGCATGAATCGCGCCTTTGGCAAATGTATTTCTGCTTGTAGCGGTATGATTTAGCTCTATGAACTCTCCGTCATTGTAAAATCCGACCGTATGCCGTCCCACGATATCTCCGCCGCGCAAAGCCATGATAGCTATCTCGTCTTTGCTTCTTTGACCTATGATGCCGTCTCTGCCGCTCACTCTTACTTTATTAAGCTCAAGTCCTCTTGCCTTGGCGGCATGTTCGCCCAAAGTCAAAGCCGTACCGCT
>JAITEH010000144.1 GCA_031282125.1 Campylobacteraceae bacterium | reverse complement strand
CGCTCGTTATCAATATAAATGAACAGCAGGCTCCTATCGTCAAAGAGTATCTGAAAACAAAAACGCAAGTCGTATGGGTGGTGCTTTCATGATAAAACTTTTATCTACCGCTCTTTTTGAGACTATATACATGAGTTTGGCTGCGACTTTTTTTGCGGTTATTTTGGGCTTCATGCTGGCAATAATATTGATACTTACGGATAAAAACGGCTTATCTCCAAACAGATATATTTACAATACGCTTGATGTTGTGGTGAACACATTCCGTTCATTTCCTTTTATCATACTTATCATTATACTGTTTCCGTTTACAAAAATCATTATAGGCAAAATCACAGGTACCACCGCATCAATCGTGCCTTTGACGATAGGAGCGGCGCCGTTTGTGGCAAGAATTATAGAAAGTGCTTTTAAAGAGGTACATTATGGTATAATTGAAGCCGCCAAATCGTTCGGCGCAAGCAAGCTCCAGATAATTTTCAAAATTATGCTTCCCGAAGCGATGCCGAGTATAATTTCGGCAGTTACTTTGACCTCAATAGTAATTATCGGATTTTCGGCGATGGCGGGCGCAGTCGGCGGTGGAGGTTTGGGACAGGTAGCCATACAGTACGGATACAATGGATTTCAAGCGGATGTGCTTTTTATCACTGTTGTAATGCTTATTGTAGTTGTTCAACTTTTCCAAGCATTCGGTAATTTAGTCTATAAGGCTATTAAACATTAACTTATGAAAGGTGGTTTTTATGAAAAAGCTTTACGCTTTATTATTGGTGGGTATCGCGCTTACATTCAGCGCTTGCTCTGACAAAGGTGCTTCAAAAACGATAACGGTAGGCGCTACGCCTGTTCCGCATGCTGAGATTTTGGAATTTGTAAAACCGCTTCTTGCAAAAGAGGGTTATACGCTGAATATTCAAGTTTTCAACGATTATGTTATACCTAATATAGCGGTATTTAACGGCGAAATCGACGCTAACTTTTTCCAGCATACGCCGTATCTTGATCAATTCAACAAAGATAAAAATACCGATTTGGTAAAAACCGTTTCAGTTCATTTGGAGCCTATAGGTATCTATTCGGCTACATTAACTTCTGTAGACGAGTTAGCAGATGGGGATAGCATAGCTATACCAAACGACCCTACAAACTCCAATAGAGCGCTTGAAGTATTGCAGGCTGCTGGTGTCATAAAGCTAAACAATGAAAAAGAGGTAAAAACAAAACTTGATATAGTGGAAAATCTAAAAAATCTTGAAATAGTAGAGTTAGAAGCTCCTCAGCTTCCAAGAACAATCAATGATTTTGCTTTGTCCGTTATCAATACAAATTTTGCTATTCCTGCCGGCTTGAATCCTTTAAAAGACGCACTTTTTCTTGAGAGCAAAGATTCTCCTTACGCAAATATCGTAGTTGTCAAAAAAGGCAATGAAAATAAAGAGAGTATCAAAGCTCTTGACAAAGTTTTAAACTCTGAAGAAGTTAGAGAGTTTATACGTGAGAAATATCAGGGCGCGATTTTAGAAGCGTTTTAATTTTGATAGCTGCTGTCTCTTCATGGCTTGTTGAAACCATTGGCGGATTAGGATATATCGGGATTTTCATTCTTATGGCGATTGAAAGTTCCGTATTTCCTCTGCCAAGCGAAGTGGTTATCATTCCTGCCGGCTATCTTGCGTATAAAGGCGAGATGAACTATTTTTTCATAGTCATAGCCGGCACTTTAGGCTCTTTAGCGGGAGCCTGTTTTAATTACTATTTGGCTTTAAAATTGGGACGCGTCCTACTTTTAAAATACGGCAAATATATCTTTGTCAAACCTCATCACTTAGAAAAAGTGGAAATCTTTTTTAAGCGTCATGGAGAAATTTCTACATTCAGCGGGAGACTGCTTTTGGGCGTTAGGCATTTCATCTCTTTGCCTGCAGGACTTGCCCGCATGAATATGGCAAAATTTTCACTCTATACGATACTTGGCTCATTTATTTGGGTCAATATTTTAGCTCTGCTTGGCTTTTTTATAGGAGAAAATGAGGAGCTGATAAATAGATATTTGACAATAATCATTGCCGCTTTAGCTGTATTTATTATTTTACTCGCCGTTATTTATATATCGCGCAAAAATAGAAAAGATTAACTCTCTCTTTTGCCGTAAAATTCTGCTTTAAACTTTTTAAATTCACCCTTGATTATCGCTTCGCGCATTTTTTTCATGAGCGTCAAATAATAGTGAAGATTGTGCAGACTTGCTAATCTAAAAAATGTAAGCTCTTTTGCGCGGTACAGGTGGTTAAGATACGCTCTTGAGTAGTTGCGGCAAGTGTAACAATCGCATGCCGCGTCTATCGGACTCTCATCTTTTATATATTTTGCCGATTTTATAGTTATTTTGCCAAATGTCGTAAACAGCGTTGCATTTCTGGCATTACGTGTTGGCATCACGCAGTCGAACATATCGACGCCTCTTTCGACATTTTCTACCAAATCTTCGGGAGTTCCAACACCCATGAGATATCTTGGCTTATCTTTTGGCATAAATGGCGTTGTAAACTCCACCGTATCGTACATGAGCGAATTCTCTTCTCCCACGCTAAGCCCTCCTATCGCAAAACCGTCAAATGGCATTTGGCAAAGCTCTAAAGCGCATTTTTTTCTAAACTCCATATCCGTGCCGCCTTGGATAATCGCAAAAATATTTTGATGCAACGCGCGTCCGTTCTCTTTTGTCTTCAAATGATACTCTATGGACTCTTTCGCCCATTTTATCGTTCTATTGACAGATAGATTCACGCGCTCTTTTGATGAGGGAAGCTCTACAAGGTCGTCAAGTATCATCATGATATCAGAATTTAGATTGTACTCTATGTCAAGCACTTTTTGCGGCGTGAAATAGTGAGTCGAGCCGTCTATGTGGCTTTTGAATTTTACGCCGTTTTCGTCCGCTTTTGAGATATCGCTAAGGCTAAACGCCTGAAATCCGCCGCTGTCCGTTAAAAAACTACCGTTATATTTCGTAAATCCGTGAAGTCCGCCAAGATTTTTTATCACCTCATCTCCCGGACGCAAGTAAAGATGATAAGTGTTGCCAAGAATTATATTTGCGCCCAAAATATTTTGCATATCGTGCGCATCGAGGCTTTTAACGCTTCCGACCGTACCCACAGGCATAAACACAGGAGTTTGTATCGTGCTGTGCGCTGTTTTTATGGTGCAAGCTCTCGCATTTTCGTCAGTTTTATCTATGTGAAATTCCATTTTGGTATAATATCCTTTTAAATTTTATGGAGAATGTATGAAAAAAGTCCTAATCATAGCTGACGGTATTTTAGCAAAACATTTTTTAGAAAGAGTTGTCAGCGTTGCGAGCGACAACAATGAATATACCATCGTCTATTATAGAAAAAAAACATTACATAATATAATATTTCCCGAAAACTTCAAAATCCACTCCTTCGACCCGACAAGTTTTGAAAAGATGACAAGCATCATCAACAAAGACTATTATCAAGTTATGATAGCGGTAAGTAAAAAGGTGGACGCCGTAGGCTCTTACAAAGTAATCAGGCAGTTTGAGAAAAAAATACCGATTTATCTTGTCGATAAATGGGGGCTTGAGTTTGACGATAAGTATCTTAAGATAGTAAATTCGCGCAAAATTACAGCTTTCCGCCTTGCGGATTTTGTGCCAAATACGCCGATATTTGCGCAAAATATAGGACTTGTAACGGGCGAAGTTATGGACGTGCAAGTGCCCGTGGGAAGCTCTTACGTGTATAGGCATCTGGGCAGTATCGAGCAGAAAAAATGGAATATAGCGGCGCTCTATCGAAACAATACACTTCTTTTGCCAAAACCAAATATCATGATACAGCCAAACGACAACCTGCTTATCGTGGGCGCTCCCGATGTACTGCAAGACGTGTACAAAAGTATCAAAAGAGAGCTTGGGCAATTCCCCCAGCCGTTTGGCTCAAACATCTACTGCTTCATAGATATGAACAATATGGGCGCCAAAAGAATAGAAGCGCTGCTTGCAAATACGCTCATGCTGCATGAGAGGTTAAACTCCAAAAAGCTCTATATTAAAGTGGTAAACCCTACTTATTCGCATGCGTTTAATTATATAAAAAACCTCTCATCCAATGACATAGATATCACGGTGGATTACTACAATCCGCTGTCCGACAATATCTATCTAGACGATGTAAATCACCTGAATATAGGGCTTTGCGTAGTGGATAAACTTTTTTTCAAAGCTAATATAAAAATGCTTTTCAACTCCCAAGCGCCGATACTTAAAATAGGCGGCAGTAAGTTCCAAGATATAAAAAACGGCATAGTTTTCGGCGGCAACGCAGACGATGTCGAAAAGCACTCTTCGGTTATATTTGACCTCTCTTCACAGCTTGATTTGAAAGTGCAGTTTTATGATTTTGACCCAGAAATTGAAAACCAAGAGCTTGCCGAGCATTTCGAAAATATCGCAAAACTTTACGGAAAACAGATAGATATCATCAAAAACAGCGACCAAAATCCTATATTTAAACTCAAAAAAGAGGAGAATATACTGCAATTTGTGCCGTTTTACGAATCCTTCATGAAATCAAAAATAGCATCTATTCTGTCCGAAGATTTAAATCGCGTCTATTTTTTGCTGGATAATAAATGTCAGCTTTTTTTGCCGATATTGGAGTAAAAAATTTCAAATTTTAGTATAATCAGACTGAAAATTTAGGAGTGGTATGAAAATAGAGATAAAGTTCGACGCGGCTTTAGGCTATGACGTTTTTATCGATGAAATCAAAGAGATAAAGCTCGCAGGCAAAGCTGCCATTATAACAAATGAGACGATAGCCAAGCTTCATCTTGAAAGCATCAAAAAAAGAGTAAAAGCAAAAGAGCTTCATGAAGTTATCATCAAAGACGGCGAAAAGTACAAAAACCTGCAAACCATAGAGTATATACTAAACGAGCTTTTCAAATTCAAATTAGACAGAAAATCCACGCTTATAGCTTTTGGCGGGGGCGTTGTGGGAGATATGACGGGATTTGCGGCGTCTATTTATCAAAGAGGCATAGATTTTATCCAAGTTCCGACAACGCTTTTGGCGCAAGTGGACGCAAGTGTGGGCGGAAAAACGGGCGTAAATAGCGATTTTGGCAAAAACCTAATAGGCACTTTTCATCAGCCGCGCGCCGTTTACTGCGAAAACGGATTTTTGAAAACGCTTCCAAAAAGAGAATTTAACGCTGGAGTTGCCGAGATAATAAAAATGGCGGTAATGTTTGACAAAGAGTTTTATTATCGTCTTGAAGATATAGACTTAAATGATGAAACAAATCTAAAAGATGTGATAGCAAAGTGTGTGAAGATAAAAGCCGACGTCGTAGCCAAAGATGAGAAAGAGAGCGGCATAAGAGCCGTTTTAAATTACGGTCATACGTTTGCGCATGTGATAGAGCAAAAGACTCATTACAGCGAGTATTTGCACGGCGAAGCGGTGGCTTTTGGCATAGTCATGGCAAACGAATTAGCTGTCAATTTGGGACTTTTGGACAAAAACGAGGCTCTTAGGATAGAAAAAACATTGCAAAAATTCTCTCTTCCGACAAGATATAATATAGAAGATATCGACAGCTTTTATGACTCGTTTTTCCTTGACAAAAAGAGCAATAACTCCAAAATAACGTTTATTTTGCCAAACAAAATAGGAGATTTTGTCATAAGAGACGACGTGGAAGAGAAGATAGTAAAAAAAAGTTTGGGAGCTTTTAGCCGATGAGACTGTTTTTAGCTTTGATTTTTTTGGTAAATTTGCTTGCTGCGGATATAAATCAGTCGGTGCAAAATGAGTATTTGACTCAAAAACAGTTATTGGCTGATTATAAGCTAAAACTTCAAGTCATCGACGACGCAAGCAGAAATAACATCTGGCTTGCAAGACACGAAAATTACAATATCTACAAAACAAAACAGGCAGAATTTGAGTCGGTAGTGAAAGATATAAAGAAAATCCGCACAAAAACCGACAAAGACTCTTTGGCAAAACTTAGCGACATGGAGAGAAGACGCGACGTTTTGGAAAGCCAGATAGAGCAACTCAGCGAATTTCAAAATGCTCCGTTTTCTGGACTTTTGAAATCCCCCGACGTTCCGCCGATACCTTCTATAAGCAATCCTTTTGCTATATTTTCGGGATTTTCGTATATCAAAAAGATTAGGCAGGATTTGGAAGGATACACCAAACTCTCTCATGATTTGGAGATTTTGATAAACAACCTACATGAAAAAGACGAGATACTTGAGCGTATTATAGAGATTGACAGCAGCGACTCTTACACTGTTTTGCAGGAGAGTAATAAAGCTCTCATAAGAGAGTTTAACTCCGCTTACGATATAGTTTTGACGTCTGCTTCCATCTACGAAAGAAAGATAAATGAAGCCGTTACGCGCGCCTCCAACGCTATAGAAGACGAGACAAAACGCACGCTGTTTATCTTTACTATTATCGTTTCGATTATACTTATCTCTTTTTTGCTGAAACTTATTTCAAAACGCCTCATGTCGGCAAACGAGAGAAGTTACATCATCAATAAAGTGATAAATATCACCAACATAACGCTTATCATTTTGATTTTGCTGTTTGCATATATCGAGAATATGACCTATCTTGTCGCCGTTTTGGGTTTTGCGTCTGCTGGTATCGCGATTGCCATGAAAGATATGTTTATGAATATACTCGGCTGGAGCGTTATAACATTCGGGCGCAGTTTCAGCGTGGGAGACAGAGTCAAAGTTCACCAAGACGGACTCTCATACGTTGGCGATATAGTCGATATATCCTTAATGAGAATGACCATTTTGGAAGATGTAACCTTGACTACATATCTTGAAAACAAGCGTGCTGGCAGAGTCATATTTATACCCAACAATTTTATCTTTACAAATCTCATATCAAACTACACTCATGAGACGCTAAAGACCGTATGGGACGGTATATATCTGACTATATCGTTTGATTCGAACTACAAAAAAGCCATGTATATCATCAAAGAGATTACAAAAAAATACTCAAAAGGCTATACCGAGATAGCAAGAAAACAGTTAAATCAATTAAGACAAAAATACAACCTCAAAAATACCAACGTCGAACCTAAGATTTTCTCTTTTATAGAACCGCACGGACTTACCATACATGTGTGGTACATGACGAACTCTTATGCCGCTCTTGCTCTTAGAAGTACGCTAAGCGGCGAAATCATAGACGCCATCAACAAAGAAGAGGATATAGTGATAGCTTATCCTACCCAAACGCTGAATTTAAGGCAAGCTTCTAAAGTCAAATACTCTCCAGAGATTGGGGAAGTGAGTGAGTGAGCCTTTGACAAAATCCAAAGTATTTTTCAAAACATTCGGCTGTCGGACAAATATCTACGACACGCAGATGATGATAGGAGAGCTTAAAGACTTTGAAGTAACGACCAGCGAACTGTTTGCCGATATCATCATAGTCAATTCATGCACAGTAACAAACGGCGCGGACAGCGGCGTTAGGAATTACATATCAAAGCAAAATAAAGACGGTAAAAAAGTAATTTTCGCAGGATGCGGCGCCGATACGCGCGGCAGCGAACTCTTCGCTCAAAATAGAGTCTTTGGAGTCTTGGGGCACTCAGAAAAGCGCAATATCAATAGACTGCTTTTTTCAAAAGAGCCTTTTAAAGAGATTGGCATTTTGACGCATGTTGATGAGAGTATAGTCTCAAATTACCATGACAAAAGCAAAGCTTTCATCAAAATACAAGAAGGCTGTAACTTTTCTTGCAGTTACTGTATCATTCCTCATGCAAGAGGCAAAGCAAGAAGCCAAAGCGAAGAGAAGATACTTGAACAGGGGAAAATACTCTTGCAAAACGGCTTTAGCGAGTTTGTCCTCACGGGGACAAATATAGGAAGTTACGGCAAAGATACCGATACGTCGCTTGGGAAATTGCTCCAAAAAATAGGCGCTATGGACGGAGTCAAAAGAGTTCGCATGGGCAGTATCGAACCTGTACAGATTGACGAGAGTTTTAAAGAGGTATTGAAAGAACCGTGGCTTGAGAAACACCTGCATATCGCGCTTCAGCATACAAACGACGAAATGCTTAAAATCATGAGGCGCAGAAACAGCGCAAAAAGAGATTTGGAGCTTTTCTTGGAACTCTCATCTTTGGGATTTGCTCTTGGAACGGATTTTATAGTAGGACATCCGGGGGAGAGCATGGAGATTTGGCAAAACGCACTTATTAATTTCAAAAAATTTCCCTTAACGCATCTGCATGCATTTTGCTACTCAAAAAGAGACGGCACGCTCTCAGCTTCCATGAAGCAAACGGTTGACGGTAATACCGCAAAAAGCAGATTAAAGGAACTTCAAAATATAATAAAAGAGAATAATTTTATTTTTAGACAAAAAAAGATTGATTTGCAGGTATTGGTAGAAGAGAAAAAGGACGGTTTTTATACGGGATTTGACCAGTTTTACAATAGGATTTTTATTGATTCTGGGGACGATTTGGCTGGAAAATGGATAGTTATTGACGATTATGAAGCAAAAAAAGAGGGAAATTATGCAGCTTTTTAAACCGAGTAAATTGCAGATTTTAGTGATGTTGTTTTGTATTTTAGCGATGCTTGTGGGTTACATATTTGTCAAAAGCTCGCCAAAAGCGATAGACATGGGATTTTACGATACGTTAATCGCCAAAGATCAAATAAAAGAGGCCAAAATATACGGTGACGAAGTTATCCTATATACAAATTCGGGAGTTTACAGCATAGCAAAAGACGGCATAGACATAGGGCGTCTTTTGCTCATTGCGCCGATAGATGTAAAAAAAGAGAGTAATTTCGCAGAACTCTTTTTGACTTTTGCGTTTTTTATTCTTGCACTTTTTGCTCTCTATTATTATCAAAAAATGGAGAAAAAAAATATACAAAACAAGCAAAACCAAGCAAACTTCAACAATATAGCTATAGAAACGGATACCACGCACGCAGTTAGGATTTTGCCGTCCGTTTCAAAAATAAAATTTTCCGACGTAGCGGGGATAAAAAGCGTAAAAGAGGAGCTTTTCGAGATTGTTGATTTTCTAAAAAACCCGTCTATTTATCAAAAGATGAATGTCAAACTTCCGCGCGGAGTTTTGCTGGTAGGACCTCCTGGGGTGGGCAAAACGATGATAGCAAAAGCGGTCGCTGGAGAGGCTAACGTGCCGTTTTTTTATCAAAGCGGAGCTGGTTTTGTGCAGATATATGTCGGCATGGGGGCAAAAAGGGTAAGGGAGCTTTTCTCTACGGCAAAATCAAACGCGCCCTCAATCGTATTTATAGATGAGATTGATGCGGTCGGCAAAGCGCGCGGCGGCATGAGAAGCGATGAGAGAGAGGCTACGTTAAATCAACTTTTGACGGAAATGGACGGTTTTGAGGATAATTCTGGCGTCATAGTTATAGCCGCCACAAATCGTTTGGAGATGATAGACGAGGCGCTCTTGAGGTCTGGAAGATTTGACAGGCGTATCTTTGTCTCGCTGCCTGATTTGCATGATAGAGAAAAGATAATAGACACGTATCTGGCAGATAAAAAGCATAATGTCAATATATCTGATATCGCCAAGATGAGCGTTGGCTTCAGCGGCGCGGCGCTCTCTACACTTGTAAATGAAGCTGCGATAAATGCTTTAAGAAGAGAGAGTAAAACGGTAGAAGCAGAGGATTTTTTAGCTGTGCGCGATAAAGTGTTGCTTGGCAAAAAAAGGCTTGTACGATACTCCGAAAAAGAGAAAAACATACAAGCGGTATATCAGGCAGCAAAAGCTCTTTGCGCTTACTGGTTTGAGATAAATTTCGACAAGATAGGCTTAGTCGAGGATTTCACAAAAGAGATAGACAAAGAGATAGAATCCCGCACGGAACTCATGGCAAAGATTAAAGTCTCATTCGCAGGCATCGCCGCTTCGAAAATATATTTTAATGAAGTCTATTCTAACTCAAGTGAAGATTTAAATAAAGCCAGACAATTAGCAACCCAAATGGTCGAGAAATATGCGATGGGCGACAGAATGCTCCCCACCGCGCAAGATATAGAAAATATACTTTTAAGCGCCATGCAAGAAGCGGAGATTTTCTTGGAGGGTATGAAAAAACCTTTAGAACTGCTCATAGCCGCACTTTTGGAAGATGAGAG
>JAITEH010000138.1 GCA_031282125.1 Campylobacteraceae bacterium | reverse complement strand
ATATCACGACCTAGCGGGGATTTCTCATCTTTCTCAGCTTGTTTAAAAGCTTTGTACATATCAGGGGTGACTATTTTACATGATTGGGTACAAAGGTTGGCGACGGCGGTAGTGATGTCTTGTGCTTTGATTACTTTCATATCTTCTCCTTACTATATAAATTTCGTATTTAATATTGTACCCGTACTCGGTTAAAAAAAGCTTTATTTTATCTTAAATAAAAATCTATAAGTTTTAATTTTGTAACATAACCAAAAGAGTGCCGCTTGATACGATGGATTCTTGTTTTTTCATTTCAAAATAGAGTTCATTCAACGAAGGGCTTGACATAATACTTTTTATATGTACGCTAAATTTCACTCCCGTTGGTTTTTTATGCATGATAAGATTTGAACATGAGAGCAGATAACCCTCTTTTTCGCTATTGCTTAAAGCCGCACTGCTTTGGGCGGCAGCTTCCATCATCATGCCAAGCGTGGGCGGTTTTGGAAACTCTACCAAAACAATAGCCAAATCCTCAGTTTTATCTAAAATTTCTTTAGCAAAAAGTATCGGCGGCTTATGGGGAAGTTTCAGCACTCTATGCCTACTATCGCCGTTGGATTTGTATCCAAATATCTGCATAAACTCATGAGTCTTGCAACGCTTGGGGCAAATTTGGACAGAGGTTTTAAGCTCTCATATAATATATCGGGTTTCTTGCCGCTTAGTTTCACTATCAAGCCGACCGCGCTCTCAAACGGCGCGCCGCAGCTATTTAAAGCTTTTAGTTCGTCAATGCCGAAACTCTCGCACACAGCGCAAAATATACTATCTTCATCAAGAGCTTTTATCGCGGCGGTTTTTAAGACATTATCGCCCGTTTTGCCGCCGTTGGAGACGCTCATGATTTCGGAAGTATTGTTGTTCAGGATTGAAAGATAGGATGCAGGAGTGTTGTAAACCGAATTTTGAAAGTCGGTAGGACTTGGAGGCGATTTGGCAAAAATACTTTTTAGTATAAATATACTCTCGCGCAGTTCGCCGTAACTGCTGCCGTAAATTATCCTCTCATTTTTCACCTTAAGCACGTCCGCCAGATAGATAAGCATTTTGGCATTTCTTGTAAGACGGCGGCGCATTATCATATTTGGCACAAGCTCTTTTTCTCTCAAATCTTCTATCTTTTCAGCGTCAAAAAGCGTGTAAAAAGATTGGATTTCAAGAGATATTGTCATTTTACGACTGCTTCGAGCAAAATAAATGCCGTTGAAAATCTGCCGCTTTCAGGTATAAAGCAGAGTATTTGGTCGCCGTTTTTAAGCGGTTTTGTCCTTGCAAACTCTTCCAAAATAATATAAAACGATGCCGCTCCCGTGTTGCCTTTCTCATAAAGATTGGTAAACCACTTCTCGTAGCCTATGTCAAAACCTGCTTTTTTTAAGCCCTCATACGCCTTTTCTTTAAAATAGTGAGATGAGTAATGAGGCAGGAAATAGTCTACATCGTCCGACTTTAATCCTCTTTTATCGGCAATCTCTTTAAGAGGTTTTGCAACGGCGTATTCGACTATATTTTCGTTTAACAGTCTAACGTCTTGTTTGATGCTGAAAACTGAGAGTCTCTCTCTTTCATCCTGCGAATATGTCAGATAGCCTCTAAATTTGCCGTTTTCGTCTATATTTGCGCCTGCATACATGCAAACAGGCATCTCTCCCGCGTATGAGATTTGCTCTATCCAGTGGATTTTAAAAGAGACACCGCTTTTGTTCGGCTCCGAAGAGAGCCACAATGCACCTGCGCCATCAGAGAGCATCCAACGCAAAAAATCTTTTTCAAACGCTATTTCAGGATTTTGCTCAAGCTGCTCGAGTTTAAAAGAACTCTCTGCTTCAAAATTATCTTTAGATAAAGCCAGTGAAGCCGTTTCGCTGCCTGTGGCTGCGGCATTTTGCGTCAATCCCGCATATACCGACATGTAGGCGTATTTCAAAGCCATGACGCCGCTTAAGCAGATGCCTGCCGTTGAGACTACTTCCATTGGTTTGGATTTCAGTTCGCCGTGAACCATCAAAGCATGATTTGGCATAATCTGGTCAGGCAAGCTCGTACCGCACGCTAAAAGCTCCATTTTCTCAAGCGGCGCGCCTTTTGTTTTAAGCTCTTCTACCGCCAAAGCCGCAAGTTTAGCGTTTGTAAAAAGTATCTGCCCGTCTTTTAAAACATAATGTCTGCTTTTGATGCCGTTACTTTTCAGCACTACCTTTCTTGCGCGCGAGCGCATTCCGCCGACAAGCCCCAAAACATTTTCCATATCGTCGTTATTTACAGGCTCGTTGGGCAGTACCGCGCTTAGATAATTTATAAAAACATCACTCATTCTTTTCCTTATAGTTTTCAGAACCAGAAGGCTCTTCGTAATATGCTTTCTGTTTTCTTAATTTCTTAATCATCAACGGATAAAAAAGCAGCCTTAAAAGAAGGCTGAAAGGTACGACGGTTACTATCATCAATACCAAAAAAACCAGATAAACGCGCAGAAAAAAGCGTCTTAGAGCGCTTTTTGGTTTTCCTAATTTTTTTAGCAATTTCCCCCATATCAAAAAACTCCTGTGTCCTATCCTCTCGCTCATGATAAGCTTTTCATTCACATTTACTGCGCCAAGTCCTTTAAGCAGAGGTTCTTTGCTCTTCTCTTTGCCCTCTTTCAAAGCATCCTTTACGGCTTTTCCGAATCTTGCGCTGTTTTTTATGTCGCTCTTACTTACGCCTGCTTCTTTAAAAAACCAAAACGCATCTTTTTTGCCCGTCAGCATCCATCGCGGAGTGGTTATAAATGTCTCAAACGCATTGCCGCCGTCAACTAAGGCTACATTGTCGCACAAAATCCCGCCGTTTTTTGCGATAAGAACTTTCATCTTCTCCTGCGCCGTAAGCCACATGTTGCGGCATGCAATAAAGGTTATGACGGGTTTATCGTTTAACCACTCTTTAACTTCCGCACTTTGCAAAAAACCGGACATTGGAAGCGATGGAGACAAAAACCAGACTTGATAAGCCAAAATGACCAAATCAAACTTTTCGTTTTTATCTATACCAAACGGTTCAAGCGGTATTTTATCACAATAAACGCTCTCAGGGAAAACGCTCAAAAAATCCAAAAGATTCCATGGAAAAGGAAACGGCTCTGAAGGTTTTAGATTTAAATCCGTAACGGATATATCTTTATCGTCTGCAAGGGGCGCAATACAATGTTTTATCGCATTGTCAAGCTGTCCGCTCTGCGAATAATGTACAACCAAAACCTTTTTATGCGGCATGCTGTCATAATCCTTGTTTTTTAAAAGTAATTATGTTATTGAAAAATAACTTATTTTCTGATAAAATGGCTTCCTTTTAACTTAAATATCGGCAAACTATGTTACATGTAAAAAATCTAAGTAAAAATTACGGCTCTTTTAAAGCGTTGAACAGTGTCTCATTGGAACTTCCAAGCAATGGAATTTTTGCTCTTTTAGGAGTAAACGGTGCTGGTAAAACCACGCTTATATCCATTCTTTGCGGTATTATAAAAGCAGACAGCGGAGAGATATCGTACAACGGCAAGTCATATTTTGAAGCCTTAAGACAAGACTCTTCTCTTTGCTCTTTGACGCCGCAGGAGTTTGCTTTTTATCCAACTTTGAGCGTCAAAGAAAATATAGATTTTTTTTCGCAAATCAACTCGCTTGACGCTAAAAAACGCAAAGAGACGATTGATTTTGCTATCAGAGTCTGCGATTTGGAAGAGCATATGAGAAAATGCGCCGCAAATCTTTCGGGCGGACTAAAAAGAAGGCTAAACCTTGCCATAGGGCTTTTGAATGACCCGAAAATTATTTTTTTGGATGAACCTACTGTCGGCATCGACCCAAAAACCAGAGAATTTATCCTAAATTCCATAAAAAATCTGGCGAGAGACAGACTCATAGTCTATACTTCGCACTACATGCATGAGATTGATTTTTTGGCAGACGAGATAGCCGTTATAGACAAAGGCGAGATATTGACCTCATTTAAAAGCAGTGGACAAAGCAAGGTTTTAACGGTGGAGCTGGAAGAGCACAGCCAAACAAATATTAAAATACTAAATGAATTTTTGCCGTTTGTCGAATACAGCGGCTACATGCAAAGCGGCGCGGCGAATGAGCAGGACTTGACTAGATTGCTGGAGTTTGCAAAAAAGCGCGGTTTAAATCTAAAATCCATCTCTCTTTCATCACCTTCATTGCAAACGCTCTTTTTAAATCCTGAGGAGAAATATTAAAAATGTTACGAATCTTCACAGCACTTCTAAAAAAAGAGTTTTTTATAGTTTTTAGAGATTGGCAGGCGCTTTTGGCTCTGTTTTTGCTACCGTCGATTTTTATATTCATCATGTCTTACGCCCTAAAAGACGTAAACAGCGGCACAAATATCAAATGCGGTTATTTTATAGACGACGATAATTCTGAAGAGATTACGGCAGATTTTGAAAAAGCGATGAATTCTTTGCAAAATTTCTCTTGCCAAAAGGAGGCAAACGAGAGTTTTCAAAGCGATATAAGGCTGTTTATCCCTGCGGGATTTTTCGAGAGTTTTCAAAGCAACGAAAACAACACCATTCAAGCGCGCATGGATTATATCCCTACTCTAAACAACAGCGCCGTGCTGCTTTTCGAAGCTCTTTTAAAAGAGAGAATCATCATGCTTTTTACCTCTGAAAATCAATATACGCCTGTGTTTGTAGCAAATCTTCAAAAACAGTTTATAGAGTCCCGCGCAGCCAGCCAAAAAATACCAAACAGCGTCGAGCAAAGCGTGCCCTCATGGATAGTATTTGCCATGTTTTTTATAATGATACCGTTTTCTACTGTATTTATCATAGAAAAGCGGCAGGGGACTTATAAAAGACTGCAAAGCATGGGGCTAAATAAATTTCTATTTTTTGCGTCAAAAATGTTCGCGTATAATATTATAAATCTCCTTCAAGGAGTAATCCTGCTGCTTGTTGGAGTGTATGTTGTGCCGCTTTTGGGGCTTCCTGGGCTTAATATCAGCGATATTTTATCTGTTTTGATACTTTTGTACGCGCTCTCATTTACTGCTGTGGGCTTTGCGCTGTTTATAGCAGTGATTTGCAAAAGTTCGGCACAGGCGGTAACTGTCGGCGGCGTAAGCAATATAATTTTAGGAGCGGTAGGCGGTATCATGGTGCCAAAATACATCATGCCGCCTCTAATGCAGCAGATAAGCAATATCTCGCCCATGTCATGGGGATTTGACGCATTCATACAACTGTTTTTATATGATGGAAAAATAGGCGAAATCGCGCACAATATACTTTTTTTATTGCTTTTTGGAGCAATAATGTTTATAATATCGCTCTTAATTTTTACAAGGAACAGTGATGGTTGATTTAGTGGCTCTTAAATCGGAACTAAAAGAGCTTATCATAAAAGAGAGCGGCAAAGAGTGCAATGCCGACAGCATCAAAGACGACGAACCGCTGTTCGGCGAAAAGAGCACGCTTGGCTTAGACTCCCTTGACGCGCTCCAAATATCTGTCGCTATTCACCATAAATACAATAAAAAGCTTACTGACAGCAAAGAGGCAATGAGAGTATTGGTCAATATCAATACATTGGCAAATTTTGTATCTAAAGAGAACAGTTGAGGCAGGTATATATAGAGCGTTACGGTATTTGCAGCGCTTTGGGTGGAGATTTATCGGCACATACCAAATTTTTCGACAACGACGATTTAACTCCGCCTGTGGATTTTATACACATACAAGAGACTGCGGACGATTATGTTGTGCCTTACTATAAAGCCAAAGATAACCTTGACGGATTGATAAAATCCATAGGCAAATTACCCGCAAATACAACCCTTTTTATAGGCTCTTCTTCGCTTGGCGTACAGTTAAACGAGCAAAATTACGTAAAAGAGGGCATAAAATATCTTGGATATGATTTGGAAATCCCTGCTCTTTGCAAAAAACTTGGGGCTAATTCGTGTTATTATGTCTTCAATACTGCCTGTACTTCCAGCGCAAACGCCCTTATATACGCCGCGAGAATGATAAAAGAAAATATGATAGAAAATGCTTTGGTGCTTGGCATCGAAGTGCAAAATATGCTAAGCCAATACGGCTTCATGTCGCTTGGGCTTATCAGTAAAGAGGGCATCAAACCGTTTGATAAACACAGAAGCGGTATCGTTTTGGGCGAAGCATCAGGTTTTGCGCTTCTGTCTTCCAAAAAATCTTCATGGGAGTTCGCGGAGGGCGGAATTTCAAATGATATTTCAAATATCACAACCCCCTCAAAAGACGGCGAAACGCTTCAGAATATTATCAAAAACATAATCCATGACGCCAATATCAAAACTTCGCAGATTGATTTAATCAAGCTTCATGCAACCGCAAGCGACAGCAACGATATATCCGAAAATAGCGCCATTTATAAAGTTTTCGGCGATTCTATCCCCTCATGCGTCGCGCTCAAAGGCTACATAGGACACACTCTTGGCGCATGCGGCGTGTGCGAACTTGCTCTGCTGCTTAACGCTTTAGATAACGGTTTTGTTCCGAAAAGTCTCGGATTTGATACGCAAGATGACAATTTCCAGATAACTCCCACAACGCAAAAAAGCGCATGGAGAGGCAAATATGTGCTGTTTAACTATCTTGCTTTTGGCGGCAATATCACCTCATTTTTGATAAAAAAGGATGACAAATGATACTCTCTTCATCATTTTTAGCATCTTCGCCCAAAGAGGGACTGCACAAATGGGAAGAGTTTTTGAAAAATCTCAAATTCAGACGTGCGGATAAATTTTCACTTGCCCTATTGTGCGGCGCGCTTGCCTGCGCAAAAGATTATGATTTAACGGCATCCGCTCTATATTTTGGCACATCAAACGGAAGTGTTGAAAGCGTTAAAGAGTTGCAGGATAACATATTTTTGCAAAACCGCTTTCCCATGCCGTTCACATTTATCAATACCCTCAGCGGTACGCCGCTCTTTTTTCTGCTCAAACATTTAAATATACAAATCCCAACCATCAGCGTGGCACATTCTAATTTTGCATTTGAAAATACTCTGTCTTTGGCGCTTGTAGATTTAAAGCAAAAAAGGATAAAAAGCGCGCTTATAGGCGTGTGCGACGTCTGGTATGAGCCCATTGAGCAGGCGCGTAAAATACTTGACTACGAATCTTGCGAATTTTCGGCATGGATTTTAGTAGAGCATAACGAAAAAGATTGCGTAAAATTTTTCAACTCTTTTGACGAGCTGTTAAGATTTATTAATCAGTTTGAGACAAACTCGTTTTATCTCTCGCCCAGTTTTTCACCAAACGAATACGATAAGCTTAAAAATACCGTACAAATCCGCCCAAACATTGCGCCTAAAACTATCTCAAACTACTCTGCGGCAGCGGCGGGGGCTCATTTTAGCGATGAACAAACGCCGTTTTTTTATATAGGATGCGATAATAGGGGCGGATATTCTTTTGTAAATATCAATTAACTTGTAAAATTTCAGTTTTTTTATGATAAAATTAGCAAATTTTTTTTAAAAAGGATTGAAACATGTCTAAAAAACTGTTTTTGGCTTCTTTGATTATTATCGGCGGTCTCTTTTATGCAGGATGTTCTACTATTCAACAGCCTTTGTACAATGTGGAAGGCGCACCAGCCCAAAGCTATGACGGCAAAAAACTGTCTCAAGCTCAGGTTGAAAAAGCTATTCTGCAAGCAGGCTCTCAGCGCGGATGGTTAATGAAAAAGGTAAAAGACGGTGTGATATCAGGTACGCTTAATGCAAGACAGCATGGAGCGACCATAGAGATTAAATACTCTGCTTCATCTTACAGCATTGTATATAAAAATAGTCAAAACCTGAACTATGACGGCGTTAGCATACACAAAAACTATAACAGTTGGATAAGAAATTTAGATAACTCTATCCAGCTTTACTTGAATAGTTTCTAATTTTTGACGAGGCTTTTAGCCTCGTCATCTTTTTTATTCTTTCTCATACGGATTAAATATTTTTGTTACATAAGCGATTGACATTAGCTAAAAGTCGCACGGATTAAAGGTTTATCTCTCTTCGTCTTTCCAAAAATCATATAGATTAAACCATTGATCGGGAGCATTGCGTATAGCTTTTTCGTAAGCTCTAACATACTCTTTGACCATATCTTCGATATTTTCGCTTAAATTTATTTTGACATATTCTACTTTATATGCCTGCACTTTTACATAAGTGATGAAAAATGCCATCAGCGGCACTTGGGCTTTTTTGGCAATTTCAAACGGCGTTTTATTGAACTCTGCTTTGGAGCCGAAAAAATCCACGCTTATCGCATGTTTTGGGTTATTCGCTCTATCGCCCATCATGGATACTACCTCTTTTTGCATCAGTGCTTCGGCTATTTTTATAGAGGCTTCAAGCTTTGATACATGAGCCAAATCAAGTATATGGACATTGTTCTCGCCGCTAATCTTTTTTTCTACGGCTTTTATATCATCTTTTATCACTTCTTGCATGATAACGTTTACTCTTAAATTATCCTCTTTTAAAAGCTCGGGCAGAACCGACCATCCGCCAAAATGTGAAAAGAGTAAAACGCCGCCTTTTTTCAACTCTTTTACTATGTTTTTTCTATCTACTATAAGTTCGTACGGGGACGCGTCGCACTTTGTGATAAATCTATCCGTCATCACTACGGCAAATTTTCTTAAATGTTCAAAGTAACGCCGTTGCGTATATTTTACGCCTATTTTTTTGTAGTATAGTTTCAGGGCGTGCCTGACGTTGGAAGCTTTTACATAATAAATAAACGCTATGGGATATAGTAAAACAAAAAACGACATATATCCGAAATATTTATAAATCCATAGCGCCAGACGAATGCTCCAGCCGTTGCCTCTTTGCTTCGTATGCATCAAATATACCCTTTTAAGAACAAAACTCTTAAAGGCAAAAGCACTATATGCACCCAAATGATAGACATCGTATCGCGCCATTTTTTAAAGTGACTCACTCTCTCTTCGGCTTTTGGGTAATAACAATCCACGCTCACTTCTATTATCTCTCCTTTTGTCCATGCGTGCCGCACCAAAACTTCCATCTCATAATCAAACTTTACCGTGCGCGTGGGCAGTTCTAAAATGGAGACGGGGTAGAGCCTAAAACCCGAAAGCGAATCAGTTATTTTACAGGAAGTATCTAACCTTGCCCAGAAATTGCTTATCAATCGTCCTATTTTAGAGCCTTGCGGCACATTACTTACGCTAAAATCTCTAGCGCCTATAACTATGGTATTATC
>JAITEH010000137.1 GCA_031282125.1 Campylobacteraceae bacterium | reverse complement strand
ATGCAGAGAGCATCTCGTCTTCCAAAAGTGAGAGTTGATAATCGCACGCGCCGTAAAACATGATAGTGCGCGGTATGTTTTTGCCAAGAAGCATGGCGTCAAACTCTTTTTTATACACTCTCAAGCCTTTTTACGACTTTGCCTGTTATCCTTGCGGAGGTTATGTCGCTTGCAAGTATCTGCACTTTCACCTTCTCAAATAACTCCAAATCATCATTAATCAAAAATATCCTAGCCCCCTTAAGCTCGTCGTCAAGCGCCGACACGGCATTTTTGCCAGCATCCGTTACTTTGCAGACAAAACTCTCATTTATGTGCAAAGCTGCCCAGCGCGCAAATTTTCTATCCATGAAGTCCCATGCGACTTTGTCGCTCTCGCGCTCAAGGTCGCTTAAATTTTCGCAAAGAGCGTCTATGTTTTCAAGCTGGTATTTTAAAAGCTTATCTTCATCTTTTAACTGCGCTTTTAAAATGCGGTGAAGTATGAGGTCGGAGTATCGGCGTATGGGCGAAGTGAAGTGTGCATAACGCTGAAATCCAAGCCCGAAATGCCCATTGCACTCTGGCGTATAACAGGCTTGTTTTTGGCTTTTGATGATGAGTTTATCTACTTCATTTCTTATGCCTATCTCGTCTGCTTGCTTTTGGATTTGTCTGATGAGCGCGGGAAGTTCGGGCAAAAATTTAGCTTCGATTCCTACCGTCAGCAAATCGTCAAGCAGCCCCTCTATCTTTTCAAAAGCGGGCGGCTCATGAGTGCGGAAAATGCCGTAGTTTATCTTCTTCGCGGCGGCTTTATTTGCCAGAAGCATACACTCTTCTATCAGCGCATGAGAGGGCGTTTCCTCTTCTATTTTCGTCTCGATGATATTTTGGTCTTCATCTAACTTCATTCTAATCTCCGAAGAGCGGAACGAAAATGCGTTTTGCAGCCTTTTTTCGCGGAGTTTTTCACTAAGTTTAAAAAGCGGTATAAGCCATGAGAGTATCTCTTCATCAACGCTGTCTTTGACGCTCATGGAGCCGTTTAAGAATTTATCTACAAGCTCGTAAGTGTATCTTTTCTTGGAGTTAATGATACCCTCGAAAAGCTCCTCGCTTTTAGGCTCAAACGTAGTTTTGTCCAAGATTATCTTGAAGCCGAAGACGAGTCTATCCACATTTGGCTTCAAAGAGCAGATATTTTCGCTCAAAGTTCTTGGCAGCATCGGGATTGATTTGTGCGGAAAATAGATAGAAAAGCCTCTGCTTTTTGCCTCTTTGTCTATACTGCCGAAAGGATATACGTATTCGCTGACGTCGGCAATTGCCACATATATGGCGAGGTTTTTCTCGTCAAAATATATCGCGTCGTCAAAGTCTTTCGCGTCGTTTGGGTCGATCGTACAAAACGGCAAATGCGTCAAATCGACTCTGTTCGGATAGAGCGATTTGTCCACTTCGTTTCCGTGACTTTTCGCCTCTTCTTCGCTTTGTTTGCTGAAAAACTCCTCTTTATCGAAAAGCGCCAAAGAGATTTTCTCATCCATCGCAGGGTCGCTCAAAACTCCCAAAACCTCTTTAATGTTTCCAGTAAGACTCTCTATCTTTAAGAGCGTGCCTTGCGGGAGTTGTTTTAACGATTTTTTTGAGGCGTTTACGGTTATGGGAAGGGCGGTTTTGATATTTTGGACGATTGACGCGCCGTTGACGACTCCTACATAAGTGTCAAAACCTTTTTGCGCTATTAATACGACTTTTGCTTTTATCCTGCCGCTTTTTGGAAAAACTCTTTTGGCTACGACGATATCGCCTTTTGACGCACCGCCCAAATCCTTGGGTTCTATGATGAGGTCTTTTTTGTCCTCGCGCCCGAAAGTTTCCAGATAACCCGTGCCGTTTGACGATACGTCAAGCCTGCCTGCGCGGTAGTCGGAGTTGAGTTCGTAGATATTTTTTTGCTGTTTAATGATATTTTTTTTTGCCATTTCGTTTACGAGAGATATATGCGCCTTGTCAATTTTATCGGCGTCCAGCCCCTCGGCGAGTGACAATAGAAGCGATTTCGCGTTGCCCAAAATCGTACCTTTTTACTCAAAATAAACCGTATTGTATCTACAAAACCTTTACGGATTGCTTTTTCAAAGTATCGGCTAAGTCAAATACGATAAAATATTCCCTAAATTTTACTCAAGGAATTCGAAATGGCAGTTACTGTTTATTACGATAAGGATTGTGATTTAAGCATTATCAGAAAGAAAAAAGTTGCTATGATAGGCTTTGGAAGTCAAGGACACGCGCATGCAGAGAACTTAAGAGAGAGCGGCGTGGATGTCGTAGTCGGCTTAAGAAAAGGCGGCGGTTCATGGAAAAAAGCCGAAGAGAAAGGCTTCAAAGTATTGAGCGTAGCCGATGCTGTGAAAGCGTCCGATGTCGTGATGATACTGCTTCCCGATGAATTGCAAGCCGACGTTTACAAAGAGGAGATTGAGCCTAACTTGAAAAGCGGCGCGGCTATCGCGTTTGGTCACGGGTTCAATATACATTTTAAGCAGATTTTGCCAAAAAAAGATATAGACGTCATCATGATAGCTCCAAAAGCTCCCGGTCATACCGTGCGAAATGAGTTTAAAAACGGCGGCGGCATACCTGATTTGATAGCTGTAGAGCAGGATTATAGCGGCAATGCCAAAGCTATAGCGTTAAGTTATGCTTCTGCTATCGGCGGCGGACGAACGGGCATTATAGAGACGACATTTAAAGATGAGACGGAGACCGACCTTTTCGGCGAGCAGGCAGTTTTATGCGGCGGCGTAACGTCTTTGGTTCAGGCTGGATTTGAGACTTTAGTCGAAGCTGGGTATGAGCCAGAAATGGCGTATTTTGAGTGTTTGCATGAATTAAAACTAATCGTTGATTTGATGTATCAAGGCGGTATCGGCGACATGAGATACTCTATCTCAAATACAGCCGAATACGGCGACTATGTCAGCGGACCGCGCGTTGTCGGGGCTGAGACAAAAAAAGTTATGAAACAGGTCCTTTTAGAGATTCAAAACGGACAGTTTGCTAAAGATTTTATACTTGAGCGCAAAGCAGGCTATCCAAGAATGAACGCCGAACGCACGAGAACAGACAACTCTTTATTAGAGCGTACAGGCAGAAAACTCCGCGCTATGATGCCTTGGATAAGCGCAGGCAAAATCATCAACAGAGACAAGAACTAATATTTTTGGGTAAATCCGCTTTGACGCGGATTTACCAAATCTAAGGACATTTTTGATACGCACCCCCAGAAGAAGCGTCCCAAAACGCACAAGAAAAACTAAAACCAAAAAATCCAAAAAGCCGAACCTCTATCTCATAGCCGCCATAGCGGTGATTTTATTGTCAATCGCGAGTATCGTGACGGCAATGCTGTATATAAAGCAAAATCCGCCGCCATTACCAAATGTTCAGATAAATATCCAGAAAAACCAAACCGTAACGCCGCCGATAAAAACGACTGACAATGCGGTAAATATAACAGATGCAAATGAAACTTTGCCGCTTCTTCCGATAAGCACAAAACCAAAACTTGTGATTATCATAGACGACGTTACATTCCCAAAACAGATAGAGAAGATTTTGTCTATACCGCTTCGTATTACGCCGTCGTTTTTGCCGCCAAGCCAGCAGGCGCCGTTTTCGGCGGAGTTGGCGAAGAGGTGCGAATTTTACATGGTGCATCTGCCTTTGGAGGCTATGAAATTTGAACGTCCTGAGGCAGTTACGATTTGGGTAAGCGACAGTTATGACGAGATACTCGAAAAACTCTCCGTCTTTAAGCGGCAATTCCCGCGCGCTATTTATTACAACAACCACACAGGCAGTAAATTTACCGCAGATATCGACGCGATGAGAAGACTCATTAACGCCATGGACGAGCTGGATTTGGTATTTGTGGACAGCAGAACCATAGCGCAGACGAAAGCTCCTGAGATTTTTGCCGAACAGGGCAGAAAGCTGCTGCAAAGAGATGTGTTTTTGGATAATGAAATAGAAGAAAAAGCCATCAAAGCACAGCTTTTGATTGCCGTAGAAAAGGCTAAAGAGAGAGGTTTTGCGATAGCGATAGGACATCCGCATGATAAAACGCTTGATACGATAGCAAAATCGTTGAATGTTTTGAAAGATGTGGAAGTTGTTTATCTGAAAGATTTGTGATGAAAATAGCGGTGCCGACGAGACTTTTAGGGTTACATGAGCCCGTAAAAGAGCTCTATGCAGTCGGCAATTTAGAACTTTTAGAGTGCACAAAAGTCGCTATTGTAGGCAGTAGAAGAGCTCTTTTGTACACTAAAAATATGACTGAAAAACTAAGCTCCATGCTAAGCGCGTCAGGCGTTGTCGTGGTAAGCGGCGGCGCGATGGGAGTGGACGCGGCGGCTCACAGAGGCGCTATGCCAAATACTATAGCGGTACTGCCCACGCCGCTTGAGACGCTTTATCCGAAAATCAACATTGCGCTTTTAAAAAAGATTGCGCAGAGCGGACTGCTTATGAGCGAATACAATCAAGATACGATCATGTCAAAATATAATTTTGTATTACGAAATCGCATCGTAGTGGCGTTATCCGACGCGCTTGTCATAGCGCAGGCGGATTTAAACAGCGGTTCGTTGAGAAGTGCGGAATACGCCCTAAAATGCGGCGTGCCGATATACGTTTTCCCGCATAGAATCGGTGAGAGCGAAGGTACGGCGCAGCTTGTGAAAAATGCCCAAGCTGAGGTTATAGAAGATTTTGCCAAGTTTGTAAAGATGTTCGCGCCGCAGAATAATATAAATGAAGAGGGCGAAAAAGACGAACTGTTGGCGTTTTGCGCTAAAAATTCGGATCTGAATGAGTGTTTGAAGAGATTTGGCGATAAGATTTACGAATACGAACTTGCTGGTAAGTTGGAAATAGCGGACATGAGAGTGAAAATATCGTGAGTATCGCAGCTATCGACGTAGGATTGAAGCGTATCGGCGCGGCGGTTTGTCTTCATGGAGGCGTTATAACTCCGCTTAACGCCGTCCTGCGCCAAAATAGAATCCAAGCCGCCCGCGATGTGGACGAACTTTTGCATGAATACAAAGCCGAAATTTTAGTAGTCGGACTGCCGACGAATGAAGAGACGGCAAGACGCATCAAGCACTTTGTGTCGCTGCTCAAATTTGAGGGCAGGGTGGTTTATGTAGACGAGGATTTTTCGTCTGAGGAAGCCAAAGAGCGCATGAGGGGAGTCGTGAAACAAAAGCGCGACGGACGCATAGACTCTCTTGCGGCTGTGATAATTTTGGAGAGATTCAAAGAGGAGCAAAGATGAAACGGATTGTTTTTTTGACGGGGGCTGGCATGAGTGCTGAAAGCGGCATAAGCACCTTTAGAGACAGCGGCGGTTTGTGGGAACAATACAATGTGATGGAAGTCGCAAGCATCGAAGGTTGGCGTAAAAATCCTGATTTGATGACGAAATTTTACAATGAACGCCGCGCACAGCTTGACAAAGTCGAGCCAAATGACGGTCATAAACTTATAGCGGGGCTTGAGAGCAGTTTCAAAGTTACCGTTATCACGCAAAATGTGGACAATCTGCATGAGCGCGCGGGAAGCTTGGATGTTATCCATCTTCATGGAGAGTT
>JAITEH010000063.1 GCA_031282125.1 Campylobacteraceae bacterium | reverse complement strand
CCGAAAAGTTTCTTAAGCGCTGACATAGTACAATATTCCTCACAAAAATAAGCATCAGAGTTTATAAATGAGTTTTACACATCTGCATTTACACACGGAATATTCACTGCTTGACGGCGCAAATAAGATAAAAGAGCTTGTAAAGCGGCTCAAAGGACAGGGCGCAAAGGCCGCTGCCATCACCGACCATGGAAATATGTTCGGCGCGATTGATTTTTACTGCGCAATGAAAAAAGAGGGGCTAAAACCCATTGTCGGCATCGAAACATATATTCACAACAGCGATGATTTGGGCGATAAAAGCAGCAAGCAGCGCTTCCACCTCTGCCTTTTTGCCAAAAATGAGACAGGTTATAAAAATTTGATGTATTTAAGCTCTATGAGTTACATAGAGGGTTTTTACTATTTTCCGCGCATCAACAAAAGAATTCTTAGAGAGCATAGCGAAGGGCTTGTCTGCTCTTCGGCGTGTTTGCAGGGCGAAGTAAGCTGGCATTTGAATGCCAAAGAGCGCAATATCCAGTATGGCGCGGGCGGATACGAGAAAGCAAAAGAGGTCGCGCTCGAGTATAAAGATATATTCGGCGAGGATTTTTATCTTGAACTCATGCGTCACGGCATCGGCGACCAATTCAGTATAGACGAGCAGATTATAAAACTTTCAAAAGAGACAGGCATCAAAATCATCGCTACGAACGATACGCACTACCCATACAAAGAGTATGCCGAAGCTCATGAGGCTTTTATGTGTATCGCCATGAATAAACAGCTTGACGATAAAAACAGACTGCGCCACTCCGTGAAAGAGTTTTATGTCAAAACGCCAGAAGAGATGTCGGAACTGTTCCTCGATATACCAGAAGCCGTTGCCAATACGCAAGAGATTGTTGACAAGTGCGATTTGGTATTAAATCTCGGCAACCCGACGCCGCCAAATTTCCTTTTTACTACAGAGTACGCAAAAGAGTACGACGTCGCACTGCCTGAACCGGAAGAGAAAAATTCGCTTGAAAATGACAAAGTGCTGTTTGCAAAGATATGCCGTATCGGGCTTGACGAGCGCTTGAAATATGTGCCTGAGGCAAAACACAACGAGTACAAAGAGAGATTAGAGCGCGAGATAGAGATTATCAAAAATATGAAATTTCCGGGCTACATGCTAATCGTTTGGGATTTTATCCGCGAAGCCAAAAAGCGCGGCATCCCAGTAGGTCCAGGGCGTGGTTCGGCGGCTGGAAGCTTAGTCGTTTACTCTTTGCAAATCACAGATATAGACCCCATGCCTTACAATCTGCTTTTCGAGCGGTTTTTGAATCCTGCCCGTATTAGCATGCCAGATATTGATATCGACTTTTGTCAAAGACGGCGAGAGGAGATTTTCCAGTATGTCGTACAAAAATACGGCAGATACAACGTTGCGCAAGTCATTACCTTCGGTAAACTCTTGGCGCGCGGAGTCATAAGAGATACGGCAAGAGTACTTGGCATGCCTTACTCCGAAGCGGACGCCATGGCAAAACTCGTACCCTCAGAACTTGAGATAACGCTAAATGGCAAAGGCAAAGAGGGCGAAGAGGGATACAAACCCGGAGCCTACCAGAAAGAACCAAAACTAAGAGAGTTGATAGAGACCAACAAAAACGCCAAAAGAGTATGGGACTTCGCGCTTTTACTTGAAGGGCTCAACAGAAATGCGGGCATGCACGCCGCAGGCGTTGTTATAAGCAACGAAGAGCTTTGGAAAAAAACGCCGCTTTACAAACCATCCGATAAAACCAATATCATCACGCAGTATTCGCTGAAATTTCTCGAAGATGTGGATTTGATAAAATTCGACTTTTTGGGACTCAATACGCTTACGGTTATAAGCGATGCCGTCGAACTTATAAAAAGAAGGCACGATATACAGATAGACTGGTCTACCGTGGACATGAATGATAAAGCCGTCTATGATATCATCAAAAGCGGACATACTATAGGACTATTCCAGATAGAATCCGACGGTATGCAACAACTAAATGCAAAACTCCAGCCGACAAACTTCGAAGATATCATCGCGGTCGTTGCGCTGTATCGTCCGGGCCCTATGGAGTCTGGAATGCTTGATGATTTTATAGAGCGAAAGCATGGACGCGCCAAGATATCGTATATGTTTAATGAGCTTGAACCGATACTAAAGCCCACATACGGCGTTATCGTATATCAAGAACAAGTCATGCAGATAGTGCAGGCAATCGGCGGTTTTTCACTTGGCGGCGCGGATTTGGTACGGCGCGCTATGGGCAAAAAAATCAAAGAGGAGATGGACAAACTCAAAAACGAATTTGTTGACGGCGCGCAAAAAAAAGGTTTTGACAGACGCAAATCCGAAGAGTTATTCGACTTGATAGTCAAATTTGCAGGATACGGCTTCAACAAATCCCATTCGGCAGGATACGCCATGCTGACATTTCAGACCGCATGGCTCAAAGCGCATTATGCCCAAGAATTTATGGCGGCTATCCTCACAAGCGAGCAGGGCAATACCGACAAAATCGTTCAGTATATAGATGAGCTTGAGAGGCTTGGCATGAAACTGATGCCGCCCGATATCGCCAAAAGTGAAGTAGAATTTACGCCTGTTATTACGCAGGATGGCGAAAAAGCTATCTTGTTCGGACTTGGCGCGATAAAAGGCGTGGGCACGGCGGCAGTCAAATCCATACTTGAGGCGAGAAATGAGAAAAGTTTCGAGGATATAAGCGATTTTATCGCGCGCATAGATGGACAAAAAGTCAATAAAAAAGTTATAGAGAGTCTTATAAAAGCAGGCGCATTTGATAATTTTGGCTTTTCACGCAGAGCACTTTTGGAGCAGATAGATACTATCATCCAAGCCAGCCAAAACAGCTCCGAGCTGAAACGCTCTGCTGTAAATTCGCTTTTTGGCGATAGCAAAGAGCTGCTTACCGTGAAGATAGAGCTAAGCCGCTTAGATGAGTATGCGCCAAGGAAGATATTGGAGCTTGAGCGCGAGACTACGGGACTTTATATATCAGGACATCCTTTAGATGAATACAAAGAGCAGTTAAAAAAGATAAAATACACTCTATCTACCGAATTAAACGACATAGAGGGCGGCTCAAAACTGCTGTTTGTCGGCAAAGCCGAAGAGGTAAAGCGCAAAATAAGCCAAAAAGGCAACCCGTTTGGTATCTTAAGACTGCTTGACAAGGGCGGCACGCTGGAGTTTACGGTTTTTGAAAGCACTATGAACACGATTGACGAATTGGGCTTGAATGAGCCTATCGCCGTTTTTGCGCAGCTCATCAAAGATGAAGGCACAAACTCTTTTAGGGTTTTAAAGGTATTGAACTTGGAAGATGCCAAAAAACAAAAAGTCGATATCATCAAAGCAAGCAAAGAAGAAGAGACGACCGAAGAGAAATTTTACGACAACAATAACGGCGACAGCGGCGGTTCTTGCGTAGCAGATATAGTATTGCCCCCAAACAATATAGAGATTAAAAATGTACGTATCATAGTAGAACTCTCCTCAGATACGACCGTCTTGGAAAAAATACGCGCACTTTTAGATGAACACATGGGAGTGCACAAAGCTACGCTGAAGATTATCGCGCACGATATGAGCGTGGATATCCCGCTTGGCTCAGGAGTGAATGAAGTTTTCATAGATAAATTGACGAATATGGATAACGTGAGAGTTCAATTGTAGATTTGAAACTTTTCCACTGAAGCTTGGAAAATTTGAGTATTAATAATTTACATATCTCATGAGCAATCTTGACAGATTTATGCTTTTTGCGAAACGAATTTTTTGTAATTTTACTGTAACTAAAGAGTTGATGTGCTCATTTTTTAGGCTTTTTCTCATTGACAAAAAATGCACTTAAATATATAATATTAAAATTTTAAATAAAATACTTAAAGGAATATGTTTGCAAGATTTTAAGACGCTGCAAGCACTTGCGCATCAATACAAATCTCTGCCTATCTACAAAGCAATACCGCAAAATGAGCTGTCTGTGACGGAAACTTTTAAAGTTTTAAAAAATATTTCGCGTCATGCTTTTATATTGGAGAGTTTGGAAGATGAGAAAAATACAGGACGATACACATTTTTAGGATACGACCCGAAGCTCGAAATCTCTTGCAAAGACGGCGTTTTAACAGTCAAAAAAGGACAAAATACCGATACGGTTAAAAATGCTTCGCCAAAAGAGCATATATGGCAGATTATCAAAGAAAATTTTTCGCCGAGAGTTGAGGCTCTGCCGCCGTTTACGGGCGGACTTGTGGGGTATTTCTCTTATGATTTCATCAAATATGCAGAAAAAACTCTGAAATTAGACGGTGAAGACGCAGAAGACTTTAAAGATGTAGATTTGATGTTTTTTGATAAAGTAATCGCCTTTGACAATCTGAAAAAAAAGATTTTTTTGATAGTAAATATCACGACTGACAATTTTGAGAAAAATCACAGAGCGGCTTTGGATGAACTGGAAAATATGAACAGACTCATCAACAGCAAAGAAAAAGCCGACATCCCAAAACTTAAATTCACCTCCGCTTTCCGCTCGCTGTTTGACAGAAAAAAATACTGCCTCATGGTAGAGCAAGCCAAGCGCTACATCAAAGAGGGAGATATTTTTCAAGTAGTTCTCTCAAATCGTCTTGACGCCGACGCCGAAGGCAGTTTGTTCGGTACGTACGAAATCCTGCGCAAAACAAATCCGTCTCCATACATGTTTTATTTTAGCAGCGACAAAGTCGAAATAGCAGGCGCATCACCAGAAACGCTTGTCAAACTAAACGGCACAAAAGTTTCGACATTTCCGCTGGCAGGCACAAGAGTGCGCGGCAAAAACGAAAAAGAGGATAAGGCTCTGGAAAAGGAGCTTTTGCATGACCCAAAAGAGTTGGCAGAACACAATATGCTTGTGGATTTGGGGCGCAACGACATAGGCAAGATAAGTAAATTCGGCAGTGTAAAAGTACAAAAATACCTTTCGATTATACGTTTTTCGCACGTTATGCATATAGGCTCTGTCGTGAGCGGCGAAATCACAGAAGACAAAAATGCGCTTGATGCGATAGATGCGGTTTTGCCTGCAGGTACACTCTCGGGCGCACCGAAGATAAGAGCCTGCGAAATCATCCATGAACTTGAGGGCAGTAAGCGCGGTATTTACGGCGGCGCGATAGGTTATATAAGCCTTACGGGCGATATGGATACTTGCATCGCGATACGCATAGCTTTCAAAAAAGACGGCAAAGTCTATGTGCGTTCGGGCGCTGGGATAGTAGCCGACAGTATCCCAAAAAACGAATTTACCGAGTGCACCAATAAAGCGCAGGCAGTTATAAACGCGCTCAATCTCGCGGCAAAAGAGGCATAATGATACTTTTGATAGATAACTACGACAGCTTTTCTTATAATCTTTATCAGTTGATAGGTTCTGTAAATCCCGATATCAAAATCATACGAAACGATGAATTTACGATAGAAGAGATAGAAGCCTTCCATCCATCGTCTATTATACTCTCCCCAGGTCCTGGACGCCCAGAAGATGCGGGAGTGTGCATAGACGCAGTGAAGCGTTTCGCACCGAGCATACCGATACTTGGCGTATGTCTTGGTCATCAAGCTATCTGCGAAGCGTTCGGACTGCGCGTCATTTACGCCAAAAACCTCATGCACGGCAAACAGTCTTTGACGGTGCTTGATACGAAAAGTCCTCTTTTCAAATCCCTGCCAAATCAAACCTTAGT
>JAITEH010000046.1 GCA_031282125.1 Campylobacteraceae bacterium | reverse complement strand
CTACCAATACATTTATAAGATTGTCGGATATGCAAAACTCTTTCAGTCCTGCATTCATCTTGACGATACCGCCTATCGTTCCCGGCAATTTTTGCAGCAGTTCAAAACCGTGCAGATTGTGTTTTTTGGCGTAACTCAAGACTTTGCCGCTTTGCATCGCCGCGCCGATATGCACGCCGTCTTTATCCTCAAAAATATAATCGAACTTTTTTGAAAGCATCGCCAAAGGCGGAGGATTTGGCGAAACTAAAAGATTGTTTGCGCCGCCGATTAAAAAGAGATTTTGTGGTAGCGCGCATACCTCGTCTATCTCCAAAACTTCGACTTTGGGACCTATCTTGATACTTGAAAATTTGGAAAAATCAATCTCTCTCATGAATATCTGTCTTTTTTGTATTCGAGCGGTATCAAGTAATCTCGACAGCCTATCCGCTCATCATAAAAGCCCGCGTTAAAGCCTATCTCAAAAAGCTTATCCACAGCGTCCAACTGCTTTTCACTCATGCTGACGGATTGGTCGTTCGCATAGAGATTGAGGTATTTTTCAAGCGCTTTGTCGTCCACGCGCACCAGATTTCTCTCCAAAAGCATTTTTGAAAGCTGTTTTTTGCAATTTATAGCCACCAAAACCGCTCTGGTCAAAATCTCTTCGCACTCTATCGCGCGCAAAAGCGGTATCGAACGCCGCAGCGCCATGCCACCAAGCGGCAGCGGCAAATCGCTTTTGACAAAATCGACCCACACATCCCAAATCTCCCGCTCGACTTCAAGAGTATCGTCAAAATTTAAAATACTCTCATGTATCAGTACGCCAGCATCCGCCTCGCCGCTCAAAACCGCATTTTCAATATCCAAAAAGTTTTTATAAATAATGCGCGCTTCAGGATACGCCGCGCGAAACAGCAACGCGTTTGTAGTATGCGCGCCGCTTAGAGCCGCTTTGAAGTTGCGCTTTAACTTCGCACCTCTTTTTTTGATGAGTTTGGGACCATATCCTTCGCCAAAACTCACTGCCGTTTTTAAAAGCGCATAATCATTTCGAATCAACGGATAAAGAGCAAAACTTATCGCACTTACATCATAAGTTCCTTTCAACGCTTCGTCATTTAAAGTCTGTATATCAAGCGCTTGATTTTCAAATCCTAAGTTTCCGTTTACCCATCCAAACTTAATGGCATAGTACATAAAAATATCGTCTGCATCGGGCGAATGGGCAAGCTGTAATGTTTTCAAAACCACTCCTTGTTTAATTTTCAAAACCATTTTTACTGCAAATTTGACATTGTATCAAAAAGACAATTAAAAAAATGATTTAATTTGATTTTTAGTATAGCGTTAGAAGACGCTTATAAATTTATATTATAACTTAATCATGAATTTTTCTAAAACACGTAAGGAGAGAAAATGGCATACTGGGAATGGAACTCATCCTATGAACTAGGGATTAATGTTATAGATAATCAACATAAAAAACTTGTTCAGTATATTAACGATCTTCATGCTGCGCTTACTACGCAAAACAGGGAACAGATTTATATTGTACTCGTAGGCATGACAAACTATACGATTTCACACTTCGCATTTGAAGAGCAGTTGATGGAAGAGGCAGGTTATAAAATGTTAAATGCCCACAAAAAGATACATGAAGCATTTGTAGCGCTTATACAAAAATATAAAACAAGTTTTGAAGAGGGACGCAATATCACAGGGCAGTTGATGGCTGAGATTCAGATTTGGCTCACGCATCACATCGCATGTGACGATAACGATTATAAAGAGTGTGTGAAAAACATGCTGGAAGACAAAAGTATAAAACAGTTAGAAACCAGAACAGAGAATAAAAAGAAAAGCTGGTTTTCCATACTTTTCGGATAAGCGTAAAACTTCGGGCGGCGCGCGATATCAAATCGCAGTATAACCCGAGGTTTTGCTGTTGTTTTTATTTTTTCAAATTTATCAAATCATCTGCATAAAACTCTTTTATCTCTCTTATCCATGCTTTTTGCTTTACATTAAACTCAAGAGCGTTGTTGCCGCGCAAATCAAGATATTTTAGCTTCAAAGCTACTATCTCTTTTGGCAGGGATTTTAAGTTGTTGTCGGATAGATTTAGTTTCTTTAATTTTATAAGATTGCCGATTTCTTCGGGTAGCGATTGCAACCCAAGCGAAGAGAGGTCAAGCTCGCTGATATTTAAAAGCGTTGTTTCATCGTATCTTGGCATTCTTTTGCGGCTTATATTGTTGTCGTCCGCCCATTTTGCAAGGATACCGCTCCAACTGTTTAAATCATAATAGCGGTAACGAGAGACGCAGATTATCGCCACTAAAGCCAAGATAGACACTACTGTAATTATAATTGTCGCCATAAATAAATCCTTTTTAAAAATCTCAAAATATTAGCATATTTTTTCAAAGCCAAAACTTAGCATGCATAAAAGTCCTGATTAAAAGGCTTTCAACATTTTTTTAATATCGTTTTGATAAAATAATGCTCCTCGTAAAAAACGCTTTAATTACAAAAGTTTGGGGATATTTTTTTGTTTGAGTTTAAGGATACAAAATGACCGATTTTTTTTTCGTGCTTGAGTTTATTTTGGCAATTATCATCACTATCGCGGTTTTACTTCAGAAAAGCTCTTCCATAGGGCTTGGCGCATACAGCGGCAGTAACGAATCTCTATTCGGCGCGAAGGGTCCTGGTGGATTTTTAGCCAAATTTACGCTTGTTATCGGACTTTTGTTCATTGTAAATACGATATGTCTTACATATTTGTACAATTTACAAAGCAACGAGTCTTTGATTGACAATGTAGAAACTACTACTGTTCCATCTACAGACAGTACGCCAACCGCGCCGTCTGCTCCAACTGCTCCGGAAGCTCCGTTGGCCAAATAATCATGCGCTGTTTTCTCTTACTTTGTGCGCTTAGCGGTTATATATTCGCCGATGCGCACATTTTTTTATATCACCGTTTCAATGACGACAGATATCCGTCCACCAACGTACAAAACAGCGTCTTGCGCAAACAGTTTGAATTTTTAAAAGACAATAACTACACGGTAGTGCCTCTTCAAGCCATCGTCGATAAACTCGACCAAAATGAGACTTTGCCCGACAAGTGGGTCTCTTTGACGATAGACGACGGCTACAAAAGTTTTTTAAATGCTCTACCGATATTTGAAGAGTTCGGATATCCTTTTACGATGTTCGTGTATGTTGAAGCCGCAGAGAAAAAATACCCCGATTTTTTAAGCTGGGAAGAGCTTAAAAAGCTTGAAAACAGCAACGGTACGCTTGCTTTTCACTCATACTCTCATGAGCATCAAACACAGCAAAGCCCAGAAGAACTAAGAGCGGATTTTAAAAAAGGCTTGGAGATATATGAAAAAATGCTTGGCTCTAAAAGCGCATTTTATTCATATCCGTACGGCGAATTTAACGATGAAGTGCAAAGTATCGCAAAAGAGTTCGGATTTGGCGCAATACTAAATCAAAATATAGGCACCGTATCGGACAGTAGCAGCGTATATGACTTGAATCGCTTCGCGCTTACAGGAGATGCAAATATCAAACCTCTTTTGAAGTACAAATCCCTTGAAGCCGAATGGTTAGAGCCCAAAAGCTATCCGGCAAACGGCAATATCACAAAAGTAGAAGCGCGCATCGACAATAAAACCAAAAAAGCACAGCTTTACATCACAGACCTTGGCTGGCGCAGCGTAAATGTAAAAGACGGATTGATAAGTTACGACATGAATGAAAAGCTAAAAAAATCAAGAGTACGCATAGTATTGCAGGCGGACAACCAAATCGCGGCAAAAATTTTAGTAAAGGATTAAAGATGCTGGACGAAGTTTATAAATTTGAAAAAGAACACATGAATAAAAGTATAGAAGCTCTCAGGCGCGATTTTCAGACGCTTAGAAGCGGCAAAGTAAATATATCTGTTTTGGATAATATCCATATAGATTATTACGGTTCGCCTACGCAGTTAAATCAAGTTGCTTCCATCATGGCTGTGGACGCGGTCACGATAACTATCTCTCCATGGGAGAAAAAACTCGTCAAAGATATCGAAAGAGCGATAGCCGAAGCAAATATCGGCGTCAATCCAAACAGCGACGGCGACGGTGTGAAGCTCTATTTTCCGCCTATGACTACAGAACAGCGTCAAGAAAACGCCAAACATGCAAGAGCATTCGGCGAAAAGGCTAGAGTTGCCATCAGAAATATCCGCAAAGAGGCAAACGACAAAATCAAAAAGCTTGAAAAAGATAAAGTCTTAAGCGAAGATATGGTCAAAAAAGGCGAAAATGAAGTTCAGAAAATCACTGACGAATTTATAAAAACAGTAGATGAACTTGTAAAACAAAAAGAGAGCGAGCTTTTAAAGGTATAAATCATGGATATAGAGTCAATTTACAAAAAAGCTAACGCTTATCTTGAGGGACATTTCCTGCTCTCTTCGGGCAACCATTCGCGTTATTATCTGCAAAGCGCAAAAGTGCTTGAAAACCCGCGCGTTGCAGGCGAGCTTGCCGTAGAACTTGCAAAACAGATAAAACTTGCAGGCATCCAAGCAGACTGCGTTTGCGCTCCTGCGCTTGGCGGGATTTTGGCAGGTTACGAATTAGCCCGCGCTCTTAATATACGCTCCATTTTCACCGAAAGAGTTGACGGCGTAATGACCCTAAGACGCGGATTTGAAGTGAAAAAAGATGAAAAATTTATCATCTGCGAAGATATTATCACCACAGGCGGTTCGGCTTTGGAATCAGCTAAAGCCATAGCGCAGATGGGCGGAAAAATCGTAGCGTTTGCCGCTCTTGCCAACAGAGGATTTTGCGCACGCGTAAACAGCGGTAAAAAAGCAAAACCAAATTGTCAATTACCATACGATATACCATTTTTTGCATTGGCAGACTTTGAATTCGAGATATTTTCTCCCGACAACTGCCCTATGTGTAAATTCGGAAGCGTTGCCGTTAAGCCGGGCAGCCGCGGCAACTAACAAACCAAAAATATGCGCTGGAGAGACATAAGGCAAGGTAAAATCAAACCCAAGCCTGTATCATTCCGCACAGCAGTTTCTATCTCTAAACGCGTAAAAGCCTTTATCATCGATATGTTCATGATAAATATGCCCATTTTATATTTTGCCGTTTATATTGTTTTGGGCGGACGCGACGAATTTTTAAATAATCAACTTGCCATATTTATCTGCACGCTTGCTTTTGGCGTTATACTATCTATTTTCTTTGCCACCGCAGGACAGAGTCCTGGATACAAAGCTTACGGCATACGGCTTGCGGATATGCAGACCAAAAAAAAGCTGGGATTTTTCAGAGCGATGTGGAGATTTGTGTGTTTTGTGATTTTCGGCGCGCTGCTTATCGGTTTTTTACCTGCATTTTTTAGAGACGACAAAAGGTGTTTACATGACATTTTTTCGGACACTGCGTGTTACGAAGTGTAAACCATAATATGATACAATAGCCCGTTTTGATGTGAAAATTTTTGGGAGCAGTTATGCGATTAGCGGCAGTGGCGCTTTTTTTACTCTTTTTTTACGGATGTGCGGACAAGCATACGGTGGCGGTGGCGGATGAGGACGACTTTGAAGCAGAATTTGAATCAAGCAGTGAATTTGACCCTTTAAGCGGTTACAATAGAGCTATGACCACGTTTAACGACGCGGCATATCGTTACGCGATTATCCCTGTTGCCAAAGGCTATGCAACAGTAGTGCCAAGCGGCGCAAGAGTCTCCATAAACAACTTTTTTAGCAATCTAGTCTTTCCCCTGCGTTTTACAAATAATCTATTGCAAGGCAAAATCGCAAACGCATTTGGCGAAACAAAGCGTTTTATCATTAATACAACAGTCGGATTTTTAGGCTTTGCAAATGTAGCCGACGAATTATACGGCATGCAAAAACATGGGGAGGATTTCGGGCAGACGCTGGGCGTTTGGGGCGTTCCTGCAGGTCCTCATGTCGTACTGCCCTTATTGGGACCCTCGAATCTGCGCGATGTTGGCGGTAAAGTAGTTGATTTTTTTGCGGCGGAGAATATGAATATAAATCTATTTGACAATGATTGGCGGCTAAGCACAGGCGCAAATACGCTCAATATGGTAAACGGTTTGTCGGATTTTGCGCCGATGTATGAAACTATGACAAAAGACGCGATAGATTTGTATCCGCTTTTGAAAAACATGTACGAACAAAGCAGAAATAAACTTATAAAGGAGTAGGAGATGAAATTAGGGGTTTTTTTAGCGGCGCTTTTATTAGGCTGCACACTTTTGAGCGCGCTTGAGGAGAGCCAAATAGACACTGTCATGAACCGCGACATTGTAAAAGCAACAGCTATTTTGCAAGACAAAAATATCAAAGACGATGAAAAATCAGAGAAGATTTTCAAGATATTCGACGGTTTTTTTGATTTTAAGCAGATGGCGACGATATGTCTTGGAAAAGCGCAATGGGATATGCTAAACGATACCCAAAAAGATGAGTTTATAACAAAATTTGTACAACGGCTGAAAGAGTCTTATGTAGAAAAACTAAAACTCTACACAGATGAGAAAATCACTATCAAAGCAAACGAGAAAAAGAGCGCCGCCCGCATACAAGTGCCGATGATTTTAAGCGCAAAAGACGGGCAGACTTACGAGATTTTGTATAAATTTTACGATACGAAAGATTCGCGCGGCTGGCTTATTTACGATGTGGACGTAGTGGGAATCAGCATAGTCCAAACATACAGAAGCCAATTTGACGGAGTGCTGAAAAACGGCTCGTTTGAGGATTTGATAAAAAAAATAGATTCGATTAATATAGAAGTGCAAAAATAATGCTGAGAAAATTTTATGAAGGCTTGATACTAAAATTTCCGATACTTGTGCTTTTGATACTCGCCTTAATCATCGCCGCTCTGGCAAATCAAGCCTCAAAGCTTGAAGTGGACGCTTCGGCGGAGACGCTGCTGCTTGAAGACGACGCGGATTTGCAGTTCATGAGAGAGATGTCCAAGCGCTACCCTTCAGGTCTTGACATGCTCATCATCTCATTTGCGCCCAAAAATGACATTTTATCGCCCGAGACTTTGCGTTTCATAGACGAAATCTCAAAAAAATTAAAAGAGGTAGAGCGCGTTGATTCTGTCATGAGCGTGCTTGATATTCCGCTTTTGGAAAACGGCAGCAGCGCGATAAAAGAGCTGGTAAACGACGTAACTACTCTGCGCTCATCGTATGTAAATCTTGCAAAAGCAAGAGAAGAGCTTTTGACAAGCCCTATTTACAGCGAAAATATCGTAAGCAAAGATTTGAAAACTACGGCGATTGTAGTGATGTTAAAGCCCGACAATACTTACGCAAAGCTTGTTGAAAAGCGAAATGCGGCGCGTTTGGGCGGAAACAAAACGGCATTTACAGATGCCGCGAACGAATTTAAAAATTACCGCGACGAACTAAGGATCAAAGAACGCCAAACAATAACCGATATAAGAGAGGTTCTAAAAGAACACGAAGGTAACGGCGCGCTCTTTTTGGGCGGAGTAAATATGATAGCTGTGGATATGATACAGTTCATCAAATCCGACCTTATCTATTTCGGAGCGATTCTGTTTTTACTGTTGATATTTGTACTTTGGATGATATTCCGCCAGATACGTTACGTCGTACTGCCGCTATTGGTATGCGTTATCAGCATTGTCTCAACAGCGGGGATTTTAGGATTTTTTGGCTGGGAAGTTACGGTCATATCGTCCAATTTCGTAGCGTTACAGCTCATTTTGACTATCTCTATAGTTTTGCACCTTATAGTAAGATACCGCGAACTTGCCTCAAAATACCCGAAAGCCAC
>JAITEH010000151.1 GCA_031282125.1 Campylobacteraceae bacterium | reverse complement strand
CCCAAACATTTCAGAGAAGCTTTGGGACAGATGGCGAACTTCTTGGGAATTTTACAGGCAGAATGGGCGGGAGCGCAGGCGTTCAGCTCGTTTGATACATACTTAGCGCCGTATGTTTTTAAAGACAATCTCTCATTTGCGTCCATCAAAAAAGCCGTAAGAAGCTTCGTGTATAACTTGAATGTGCCTGCCCGCTGGGGACAGAGTCCTTTTACGAATATTACGATTGATTGGGTAGTGCCTGAGGATTTGAAAGACCAATGCCCCACAAGCAACGATATTCATATTTTTAAAAACATCAATGACGAGACGCTGACGCTAAAAGCAAAAGAGCGCGGCGTGGATTTGCCCCAGGATTTGACATATAAACATTTTCAACCAGAAATGAATCTCATAAATAGAGCCTACTACGAAGTGATGACCGAAGGCGACAAAAACGGACAGCCTTTTACGTTTCCGATACCGACTGTAAATATCACGGAAGATTTTGACTGGTACGGCGAAAATACGGATATTTTGTTTGAAAATACAGCAAAAATCGGCTCAAGTTATTTCCAAAATTTCATAGGAAGCCAATACGTCAGAGATGAAAAAGGCAATCTCGTTCCAAACGACAAAGCGTATAAACCTGGTCATGTGAGAAGCATGTGCTGCCGATTGCAACTTGATTTGAGAGAGCTTTTAAAGCGCGGCGGCGGACTTTTTGGAAGTGCGGAAATGACAGGAAGCATAGGCGTAGTTACGATCAATATGGCAAGGCTGGGATACCTTTATAAAGGCGATAAGCAGAAACTGTACGCCGAGCTTGAAAAACTTCTTGACATGGCAAAATCCACGCTGGAAAAGAAGCGCGTATTTGTGCAGGAGATGTACGATAGAGGATTGTACCCTTACACGAAGAGATATTTGAAAGGATTTAACAACCATTTTTCAACTATCGGCGTAAACGGTATAAATGAGATGATTTTGAATTTCACGAACGGCGAATACGGCATAACGGACAAAAGAGGCGAAGATATAGCCATGGAGATACTGAACTTCATAAGAGAGAAGATGACACACTATCAAGAGAGCAGCGGCAATCTCTACAACCTTGAAGCGACTCCTGCGGAGGGTACGACTTATCGTTTTGCCAAAGAGGACAAAAAGCGATATCCCGATATCATCCAATCAGGCGATGGAGAGAATATCTACTACACAAACTCTTCACAGCTTCCCGCTAACTTCACGGACGATTTGTTTGAAGCTCTTGACAGGCAGGACGCACTGCAGTGTCTTTACACGGGCGGAACGGTTTTGCATCTTTACATGAGAGAGCGCATAAGCTCGGTCGAGGCTTGCAGAAAGCTCGTGAAAAATGTCATAACAAATTACAAACTGCCCTACATTACGATAACGCCCGTTTTTTCTATCTGCGAAAAACATGGCTATTTGGCTGGAGAACATGAGTATTGCCCTAAATGCGACGAAGAACTTTTAAAACAATACGAAGAGGAACAAGGAGAATCAAACGATGAACGAAAAATTAGCTAAAGAGTTAGCCAACAAACGCACAAAATGCATGGTTTACACAAGAGTTATGGGATATCACCGTCCCATAGAAAGCTTCAATCTAGGTAAAAAAGGCGAGCATAAAGAGCGCGTAAAATTTACCGAAAAGTGCTGCGGTTAGCGCATTTAAAATTGCCGGTACAAAAATATCAAAAACGCCGCTAAACCTATTTTTGATATAACGCCTTTCACGATGCTGGATTACCCAGACCATCTGGCATGTATCGTTTGGTTTGCGGGGTGCAATATGCGCTGCCTCTACTGCTACAATCCGCATATAGTTTTGGGCGAGGGAGATATCGGCGCAAATGAACTTTTGGATTTTTTGCGCAAAAGAGTTAATCATCTTGAAGGGGTAGTCTTAAGCGGCGGCGAAGTTACTCTGTATCCTGAACTTTCAGAACTTTGCCGCGATATAAAAGAGCTTGGATTTAAAATCAAACTTGACACAAACGGCAGCAATCCGCAGGTTTTGAGTTTGCTTTTGAAAAACTCTTTGGTGGATTTTGTATCGCTTGATTTTAAAGCCGCAAAGACTCTTTTTAAAGCTGTTACGCTCTCAAATTTTTACGATTCACTCATCAGTTCTCTGCAAATCCTTCAGGGCGGTAATATACCTTTTGAAGTGCGCACCACAGTGCACACAGACCTTTTAAATGAAGAGGCGATAAATGAAATGGCAGGCGTTTTGGTCGAAAACGGCTACGGCGGCATCTATTACCTGCAAAACTATCTGCATGCAGAGCAAACGCTTGGCAGTTTAAACGCAAATCCAAAGAGACTTGATAAGTCGATTTTGACCGACAAAATAAAAATAGAGTTTAGAAATTAAGCGTTCGTAGAATAAAATAGCGCATTTATTTAAAGGTGCAGTTTTGAATACAACTTTTATCAATATATATGCAAAATATCTCTATAAAGTGCCAAATTTTTTCATTCGTATTTTAGCTGAACTCATACCCGTTAAGACAAAAAGACAAAATTTTAGAAACAATTTATATAGAGCCCACATCAAATATTTTTACAAAAAACTATCCGTGACGACTTTAGACAAAAAAATACTCATTTGCAGACCGCATGGAGGATTTAACGATATGCTCGTAAGAATCGAGAAGTGCTGCCGATATGCACAAACATATAACAGAACTTTGTATATAGACACGAGCCGTTCAGGATTTTTGGACGATTTTGATAAATATTTCACAGCACCTGAGGGTATATTTTTGAATATTTCGCATCTGCTTTCGCTTCAGGTCAGCAAAGATGATTATGAAAAACTAAAGATAATTGCCGATAGCCCGTTTGATACGCAGGCTGTGTTTGATTTCTCGAAAGATTATGACGAGCAGATTTTGGTTTACGAGGAGAGCGGAGGAGGGGACGAGTCTATTTTTGTATTTGAGCGACTTTCGCT
>JAITEH010000102.1 GCA_031282125.1 Campylobacteraceae bacterium | reverse complement strand
GGTCATAAACTTATAGCGGGGCTTGAGAGCAGTTTCAAAGTTACCGTTATCACGCAAAATGTGGACAATCTGCATGAGCGCGCGGGAAGCTTGGATGTTATCCATCTTCATGGAGAGTTGACAAAAGTTTGCAACGAGAGCAAAAGCGAAGTTTACGATATAGGCACAAAGGCAGTTGCAATCGGCGAAAGAGCTGACGATGGCTCAAGGCTTCGCCCTTTTATTGTCTGGTTTGGCGAAGCGGTGCCGTTCATAGAAAAAGCCGCAAATATCGTCTCAAACGCCGATATCATCGTCATTATCGGCACTTCCATGCAGGTTTATCCAGCCGCAGGATTGATACATTACGCCAAGCGTGACGCTAAGATTTTTCTCATAGACCCAAATGATGTTGAGACGCCGATTGCCTCCGTAGAAGTTATAAAAGAAAAGGCGAGCGTTGGAATGCGGATATTGACGGAAAAATTACACAATTTATAGTATCAGCATGCAATCATTGCGCTAAGCGAAATACTAAGATTTTTCTTATAGACCCAAAATGCCGCTTGCATTTGCCCATGTTATCAAAGAAAAGGCGCGGATATTGACGGAAAAACTGAACAGTTTATAGTATCAGCATGCAGTCGCCGTAAGAAAAAAAGCGGTATTGTTCATGAACGGCGGTTTCATAAACTCTCAAAGTCTCTTCAAGCCCGATGAAGCCCGCCACAAGCATTATTAAAGTAGAGCGCGGCAGGTGAAAATTGGTAAGCAGATAGTTTACGCGCACGGGAGGATTCAGCGGATTTAAAAAAAGGTCGCAAAAACCTTGCTGTTTTTTTGTCCTCGCGAAATATTCGACCGTTCTTGCTACCGTTGTGCCTACGCTAAGGATTGATTTGTCGCTTTGTATGATGCGCATTGCCTCATTTGAGATGGAAAAATATTCCGAATGCATGATGTGTTCGCCTAATCTCTCGCTCTCTACGCCTTTAAATGTCCCAGCTCCCACATGCAGAGTTAAAAACTCTACTTCAAATCTTCCCTGAAGCTCTTCAAACATCTTTTCGCTAAAATGCAGCGACGCGGTCGGCGCGGCGACAGAACCGTCATTTTTGGCAAAAATCGTTTGATAATCGCTCTCATCCTCTTTCGTATCTTCTCTTTTGATGTAAGGCGGCAGCGGTACATGACCGATTTGGTTTAAAACTTTGAAAAGAGAGTGCATATCAAGCTCTTTGCCGTTTTGCGAAAACTTCACGATTCTCGTGCCGTCTTCATGTAACTCAAGTACAATTGCTTGCAAATTTTCATCAAAAAAGAGTTTTAAGCCTGCATGGACTCTACCTTTGATATAGACTTTAAAGCTATTATCATGAAGGGGCGAATTTAGCAGCAGTTCTACCGCCCCACCGCTTGATTTACGGCCAAATATACGCGCTTTTATGACTTTTGTATCATTTAAAAAAACAGCCGTATCCTGCGGCAAAAATGAAAAAAGCTCGCCAAAATGCGCATGCGTGATGCTTTTATTTTTGCGCTCATACACAAGCATTCTCGCGCTCTCTTTGGGATTTATCGGGTGTGAAGCTATGAGTGATTTTGGCAGATGATAATCATAACTCGCACAAAGGTCAAGCGGGCGTATTTGTTTCGTCCTCTTCTTTGTATGGATTGACTAAGCGCACTATAAATATAGAAAGAGCGTACAAAAGTAACAGCGGTATAGCCATCAGGATTTGTGAGATAACGTCGGGCGGCGTGATGATAGCCGCGAAAATAAATATCAAAACTACCGCGTATCTGGCGAAGTTTTTCAGCGTTCTATCTGTTATAAAGTTGATTTTTGCCAAAAAAAGGCTGATGACGGGAAGCTCGAACGAGAGGCTGAAAGCTATCGTGAATTTTAGGAAAAAGTCTATGTATTCGGTAGTTTTGGGAAGATATACAAATATGCCTTTGCCAAAATGTATAGCAAAATCAAGGCTCATGGGAAGGACGATATAGTAACAGAACAAAAATCCCGATGCAAACATTAAAGTAGCGAAAAATACAAAAGGTATGACGTATTTTTTTTCATGGTCGTAAAGTCCTGGCGCGATAAAAAGCCATAATTGCCAAAAAATCACAGGCATAGCCGCTACGAGTCCAGTGAAAAACGAGATTTTAAAAGCTGTGAAAAGTCCCTCTATCACGCTTGTGGTGATGAGCGTACCTGCGCCGTTGCCGCAAAGCTTGGATGCGTCAAACTCTCCTAAATCTATGTTGGCAGAGCAGACAGCCGAAGAGAGCGGCTCTACTATCCACATCAAGATGTATTCCCAAAAAGCAAATGCCGCCAAAAGTCCGATGACGATTGCCGTGACAGCTATCATAATCCTTTTTTTCAGCTCGATAAGGTGCGGCTTCAAATCCTCAAACACTTTTCTTCTCCTCGTCTGTTTTGTCGGACTTTGCCTCTTCGGTTTTTAGCTCGTCAATCGCCGAATTTATCTCTGCCGCGCTATCTTTAAGCTCTTTGAACTCTTCAAGAGAGAAGCTTTTGACTGCATTTTTTGTGTCTTTCTCCAAAAGCTCGCGGTATTTTCTCGACTCTTCTTTCAGCACTTCGATATTTATCTCATCTTCTATCACGCTTTTGGCTTCATTGATGGTTTTGCTGATGGATTTAAATGTTTTGACGACTTTTATGATGGTTTCGGGCAGTTTGTCGGGTCCTAAAAATATAATAATTACAATTGCTATGACGATGAATTCAAAAAATCCGATACCAAACACCAGAGAGACCTTTTTTAAGTAAATTTGAGTTTTGCAAAATAACGGCAGTCATTTTAGCTAAATTTGTCTAAAAATTTATAGAAACAGCAGATATCATTTTACAAATAAAACATGAGACAGGTTGATCGCGAGATTTATACGGATGGATTTTGTGAGTTGAAAAAAATCGGAAGCTTTTGGCGCATGAATCGCCAAAAACCTCCTGCAAGATTATTTATCGCGGATGCTTAACTCTTTGATAACTTCTTGGTATTTGGTATAATTTTTGCTTTTAAGATACTTAAGTAAGCGTCTTCTGCGTCCTACAAGTTTTAAAAGTCCTAAACGTGACGAATGGTCTTTGACGTTAACTTTCAAGTGTTCTGTCAAATATACGATACGACCCGTTAATAGTGCGATTTGCACTTCCGGAGAACCCGTATCTCCACCTTTTCTTGCAAATTTTTGAATAATCTCTTTGCGAGCTGCCGAATCCAAAGCCATTATTGACCTCCTGACTGGTAAAATTTCCCACTGAGGGAACGGCATTATAACATTAAAACCAAAAAAATAACTAAAAAATAAAATCAAACTATAAAAGATTAAAAAAGTCCTAATTAACCACATAGATTAAACCCAAAAATAGGAAACTTTTAGTAAAATCACGCGTTTAGATAAAAATTTTAACGATTAGGAAGAGATTATGCTGTTAACCAAAGCCAGCGAGTATGCCCTGCTTTCATTGATAATTATAGCGCAAAGAAACGCTCCGCAAGATGTTGACACTCTCTCAACGCAGCTTGGTATCTCAAAAAGCTTTTTGGCAAAAGTCCTTCAGTGTCTCGCAAGAGAAAATGTTTTGAAGTCATTCAAGGGAGCAAAGGGAGGGTTTATACTTGCCCGCGACCCTAAGGCATTGACGATAAAAGAGATAGTGGAGTACGCTGAAAAAAAGCCCACTATTGTTTTTGAGTGCGCTACTTCCGTATCAAACTGTCCCAATAACCGCGCAGAGTATTGCAAGATTTGGCCGTTTTTTAACCGCTTTCAGAGCAGAGTAGATGATTTTTTGGGCACAATAACGCTTTGGGATATAGTAAAAGAATCATAATCAGGGATATTCATGCAATATGTTGTTTTTCATCTGTCACATACAGATTTGGATGGCTATGGCTGTCAATTTGTGACTAAACATTATTTTAAAAATACAAAATTTTACAACTCAAACTACGGCAGAGAGATAGATGAGAAGTTCGCTCAGATTTTGCATGATATAGAGGTTTGCGCCGCGCCGAAAAATATCATACTTATAACAGACCTCAATCTGACACTTGAGCAGGCAAAGGCTTTTGATGAGAAACTCAAAAACATTAAAACTTCCGTCAAGCTTATACTTTTAGACCATCACCAAAGTGGTACTGAATGCGCAGGTAAATACCCATGGTATTTTCTCGATACTTCAAGGAGCGCGGCGAAAATCACTTATGATTTTTTTGCCGATATTTACGGTGGAGACAAGCGTCTTAAGCGGTTGGCTGAAGTTATCAATGCCGTGGATATTTGGCTGGACAACAGCCCTGATTTTGAGCTTGGCAAAGTCTGCCTCAATCTCATCGCAAACGCTAAAGAGTTAAACCGCATTATGTTTGACGAAGCAAATACCAAACTCATGTTTTGGCTGCTTCAAAACAGCATGGAGTATCTTGACAAAGAAAAGGCGCATATACTGCTTGAAGACAACATCCATGCGATAAAAAAGAGTTTTTTTCAAAATGACAAAGAGGATACGTTGGGCAATCTCGTGTCAAAATACAATGTAGCTCAGCTCAATAAATTTAAAGATAAAATGAGCATTGTCTATAAAGGCAAAAAAGGCATTCTTACATTTAATATCGGCGCAGTTTCGATTATCGGCAATGACTTTTTGACGCAAAATCCGGACTATGACTTCTTCATGGACGTAACTTCAAGAAGAACGGTAAGCTTTAGAGCTAACGGCAAAGTTGATGCGAGCAAGATAGCGTATGAGTTGGCAAACGGCGGCGGACATCCAAATGCAAGCGGCGGCGCGATAGTCGGATTTCGCGATAGTTTTTTGTATGAAAATGTAAAAAAACAGATAAATGATTT
>JAITEH010000048.1 GCA_031282125.1 Campylobacteraceae bacterium | reverse complement strand
GTATCTTTCAAAAAGCTCTCGTCATAGTTTGTCGGACGCTGCGCTTTTAAGTGCTCTACTACGCTCTCCACTTCGCGCTCACTCGTATAAGGCGCATGAAGTCTTATAACGCCGCTCATGCCCGGAGGCGTGAAAAGCATATCGCCGCGTCCCAAAAGCGACTCTGCTCCCTGCGTATCGAGTATAACTTTACTGTCTATCCTTTGTCCCACTTTGTAGCTTATACGTGAAGGAAGATTTGCTTTGATGATACCAGTTACGACGTCAACCGATGGTCTTTGAGTAGCGACTATCAGATGGATGCCAGCCGCTCTTGACATTTGAGCAAGCCTTGCTATATAAATCTCCACGTCCTTACCGCTTGTCATCATGAGGTCAGCCAACTCATCGATAATGACCACTATATAAGGCATTATCTCGCCGCCCTCAGACTGTATCTTTTCGTTGTAACTTTCGATATTTTTGGTTTTTGAGTGGCTCATTATCTTATATCGCCTCTCCATTTCAGCTACCATATTTGAAAGCGCGATAATAGCCTGCTTCGAATTTGTAATAACGGGCGTGAGAAGATGCGGGATATCATTATATATGGAAAATTCAAGCATTTTAGGGTCTATCATCAAAAGACGAAGCGTATCGGGCGAATTTTTATACAAAAGCGATATAAGCATCGCGTTAATGCCCACACTTTTGCCACTTCCCGTAGTTCCAGCTATCAAAAGATGCGGCAGTTTTTTGAGGTCTGTAACAAACGGATTGCCCACTATATCTTTTCCAAGCGCGATAGTAAGAAGTGAGGAGGATTTTTTGAATATATCGCTTTCCAGCACCTCTTTTAAGTATATCGTCTCTATATTTTTGTTTGGTATCTCTATACCTATGACGTCTTTGCCAGGTATCGGAGCCTGAAGCCTGATAGTTTGAGCCATCAGCGCCATCGCCAAATCATCCTGCAAAGTGAGTATCTTCGACACTTTTATATGCGGAGCTGGCTTAAACTCAAATGTCGTAACCACTGGTCCCGCGTAAGTCCTAACGACATCGCCGTCGATTCTAAAGCGTCTTAACTTCTCCAAAAGGTCGGATATCTTTCTATCTATCTCATTTTCATTGATATGTGATGTGCGTTTTGGTGGGTCTGATAAAAAGTTTATCTGCGGCAGACGATAATCTTTTGGCTTTGGCGTACTTCCAAGCTCTATCTGCGATAAAAGTTTTTTATTTTCAGCCAATTCATTCAGCACTTCGACATGCGTTGTACTGACGTGCGTTGCGTCTTGTTCGTCCACTTCCATGATGACAAACGGAGCTTTTGACTGGTTATTCTCTTCGCTTTCCTCGGGCTGAACCTCATCGCTTTTTTTCAAAGGTGCTTTTTTTGGAGGTTTTCTAAAAATAGAAGGATCATCAAGTACATTGAGAGTTTTGTCTTCGAAAAATTGATTGTCAGCGATCTCTTTTCTCTCTTTCAAATCGCGCTTAAATTTGGAGGCAATTTTACTGAAAGCCTCCTTTATAAGCATCACCATATCTTCAAATTCAAAACCAAATATCACGCTCAAAGAGAGCGTTCCGATAGCTATGATAAATACCCAAACGCCGAATTTTCCTATGAAAAAACCAAGAGTGCTTATGATGGAGTAACCCAAATGTCCTCTGTAAACTTCATCCGACAATACGGACGCTTGAAACATTAAAACAGTAAAAAACAGCAGAGTTATAGCCAAGAAAACCTCTGCTTTGCGCATATTTACAGTGGGGTATTTGTAAAAAAAATATATCGGTACGATAAATAAAAACGGATAAATATATGCAAAAAATCCGAATATCCCTTGATTCCATGCGCCTATCACCGTGCCGTACGAACCAACCAAAGATGTATCGGTAGCTATAGTGGCTATACCAAAAAAAATCAAAACAGCAACGCAAATAATCAAAAATACTTCTTTTAAAATAGTATATCCTTTTCAATTTCTTTAAAGGCAAGATTATACCCTACTTTGCTTTATAACCAAATTTTTTAGTGAATTTTAGGCATGAAAAAGCAAATTATTCGGCAAATAAAAAATCATGAAACTTTCTTTTTTCATAAAAACCAACTTAAAAAATAGCAAAAAGCAAGTTTTACACCCATTTTTTCGCATTTTCTTACATTTTTATCTCAAAAATTCTTGTCTTTTACAAAAAAAAATTGTACAATCAACTCATATTTCTTGATTTAAGGATGAAAAATGAGTAAAGTGGAATTTATTCAGGCGGTCTCAGAGAAAGCTGGTCTTTCTAAAAAAGATACACAAAAGGCGGTTGACGCTGCTCTTGAAGTTATTAAAAATGCACTTACAAAGGGCGAAAGCGTAAGCTTTATCGGATTTGGAACTTTCAGCACAACTACACGTGCTGCAAGAAAAGCAAGAGTTCCTGGCACCACAAAAGTTGTTAATGTTCCTGCAACCAAAGCCGTTAAATTTAAAGTCGGCAAAAAATTGAAAGAGAGCGTAGCTAAATCAAAATAATTTAGCTTCTTTCCAATACTAAAAGCTTAAGAGCAATCTGTTCTTAAGCTTTTTTTTTATATATTTCCATTTCTATTTTTAATGCCTGAGTGGTGAAATTGGTAGACACGCCAGACTCAAAATCTGGTGGTAGCGATATCGTGCCGGTTCGAGTCCGGCCTCAGGTACCATT
>JAITEH010000150.1 GCA_031282125.1 Campylobacteraceae bacterium | reverse complement strand
ATTCTGTTTAAAAGATTGCCAAGCTCGTTTCCAAGGTCTGAATTTATCCTGTCTATCAAAGCTTTCTGGCTGAAATCGCCGTCTTGTCCGAACGGAACTTCTCTTAAAAGAAAATATCTGAAGTTTTCAAGCCCGTAAACTTCGGCAACTTCGCGCGGATTGACGACATTGCCTTTTGATTTGCTCATCTTTTCGCCGTTTCTTGTCCACCATCCGTGAGCTGCTATATGTTTTGGCAGCGGTAGCTCCAAACTCATCAAAAAAGCAGGCCAGTAGATGCTGTGAAAGCGCAAAATATCTTTACCCACGATATGAAAAGAGGCAGGCCAAAATGAGATATTTTTCTCATCCGTACCGTATCCAAGCGCGCTTATATAATTAACTAAAGCGTCAAGCCAGACATAAAGCACATGTTTTGAATCACCGAGCGAATCGGGAAGCTTAATGCCCCAGTCAAAACTTGTCCTTGTGATAGACAAATCTCTAAGCCCTTGTTTTACAAAATTTATAACTTCATTTTTTTTGGCTTTTGGTATCACGCAGTCGTCTATATCCTGATACCATTTTAAGAGTCTGTCTTGGTACGAGCTTAGGCGAAAAAAGTAGCTGTCTTCTTTGACAAGAGTCGTTGTCCTGCCGCAGTCGGGGCAGTATTCGTTGTTTATAAGCTGAGAATCCGTGAAAAATGTTTCGCAGCTTACACAGTAGTGCCCTTCATATTCGCCTTTGTAAATATCGCCTTTTTTTAGCATTGTCTCAAAGGCTTTTTGCGCTCCTTTTTTGTGATTCTCATCGGTAGTTCTGATAAAATAGTCGTAACTTATCCCGAAATCATCCCATAAAGAGCGAAATTTTTCGCTAACCATATCGGCATACTCTTTTGGGTTTTTACCGCGCGAAAGGGCGGCTTGTTCAATCTTTTGCCCATGTTCGTCTGTGCCTGTCAGAAAAAATGTCTCATAACCTTTCAGCCTGTAAAATCTCGCCAGCGAGTCGGCGATAATAGTCGTATAAGCGTGTCCGATATGCGGCACGTCGTTTACATAATAAATCGGTGTTGTAATATATTTCTTATCCATTTAATCCCTTTTTTGTTGTTAAATGCGGACAAAGCCTGCTGTATCGGCTCAAAACTCAAATCCTCCGCTCTCTCCCTGCGACATACTATCATAAACTGCTCTGACGTAGTTTTTTCTAGTTTCGCATCCTATGAGATTTGTGCACTCAAAACAGCTATTTAAATCGTGCTTTTTTTGACATTCCAGCAAGCCCTGACTCTCATTTTCTAATTTTACCCTATAGATATCAGGCTTGCTTTCAGTGTTTTGCGTATTCATTCAAGACCTTTTTTATCTCTGTGTTTGAGCCAAAAAAGCATGGACTTGTGTCGTGTATATGCAGAGGTTTTAACTCCAAAAGCCTTTTTTTGCCGTCCACTGCCGCGCCTCCTGCTTTTTCGAATACAAATGCAAACGGAAAAACTTCAAACAGAAGTCTTAATTTGCCTTTTGGCGCATCTGTAGTCGCAGGGTACGAGAACAATCCGCCGCCTTTTAAAAGTATTTGGTGCAAATCTGGTACCATTCCGCCCGAATATCTCAAGCGATAGCCTTCGGCAAATATCTCATCGATTAATTTTTTGTGATATGCCGCCCAGCCTTTTTGCGTCGCGCCTGTAGCGTTTAGCTTGCCTTTTTCGTTGAGTTTTATCTCTTTTATCTTTACAAATTTTCCATTTTGATTTAGCCTAAAAAGCGTTACCTCTTTGTCAGTTGCTACCATTTCAACTCTTGGACCATAGACCACGTAAACGGCGCATACCAAATCCGAACCGTTCGTGCCGTTTTCATAAATGCCGAATATTGAACCTATGGAGAGATTGACATCTACAAGGCTTGAGCCGTCCAGCGGGTCGTAAGCTACTATATATCTGCCGTTTGCATGCAGTAGTTTGGCTTCATCTTTCTCTTCGCTGACGATGCTTTTTATGGAGGATACTTTTGCGAACTCTTCTTCTATTATCAAATCGCTTGCTATATCAAGCTTTAGCTGCGTATCGCCCGTTTTATTGATATGTTCGCTATATCCAGTGTCGCTGAACTCAATAGCCTTTTTTATCTTTACTGCGGCGGCGCTTATGGCGTCTATTATCTTTTGCATCTGTTCCTCTTTTTAAATAAGGGTTGATTATAGCAAAAAAACATTTATCTTTTAATGAGTTTATCAAGCCTTTTAGCGTAAAATTGTACCCAATAGAGATAAAAGGAATTTTTCTGAAAAGTTTGCGTATTTTAATCTGTGCGGTAGGTTTTGTATTTTTATTTGGCTGCGCCGCGAAAGAAAACGGCGAGAACATGAGTATCCAACAGGCGATTATCAACACTCAAAAAGCGCGCCTTGCAATCCGTGATAATTCCACTTTGCTTATCAGCGCAACGTATCTGAATAATATAAAAAAATATTCCGAAAATGAGTTGGATATGATAGCGATAAGCTTTTTTTATTCAAAAAAAGGCGATATTGAGCAGCTTGGCGAACCAAAAATTACAATCGGGCAAAAAGCCGTGATACCGACACAACTTTCAGAAGATGATGAGATAGTAAAATACTTACCGTTTCGAGCCGCATGGAACAAATATTTTCTTGCAAGCGCGCCAAAATCAAACGAAGATGGTTTCGTCAGCCTTTCTGTCGAAATTTATCCGTTTGAGCGGGTTTTGTTAAGGCTTCCAAAAGCTCTTTGAGAGTTATTTTTTCACCTAAATGAGCCATATACACGACATAGTTTGTCAAAACTTTCTTGCCGTACTCTCTGCTCTCTTCGCCCTGCAACAGTTCAATACTTAAAAACGGTTCATATTTGCCGCTGTTAAATAGTTTGCCTTCCGAGAGCATTTTTCTTGTGTAGCCTATGCCGCCGTTGTATGCGTACGCGACAAACAGCGGATGATACAGGTATTTGTTGAGATATTT
>JAITEH010000126.1 GCA_031282125.1 Campylobacteraceae bacterium | reverse complement strand
TTGTGCGAATGAAGCGATATAAATCTCTGCTCTACATTTTCGGATTTGTCAAAACGTTCTTTCAAAAGGTTGATGAGTTTTTTTGCGACTCTCGTATCTTCACAAAAAATAGTCGAAGTAGAAAGAAGGAGCTTCAAGCTCCTTATCGTTATATCTTCAAGATTTCCTATTGGAGTAGGAATAAAATACAACATTACTGCATATTATATTTTTTCTTAAATTTCTCAACGCGTCCTGCAGAATCGACAATTTTTTCACTGCCTGTAAAAAATGGATGGCAGGCGCTGCAGATATCAATCCTCATCTCTTTTTTGTTTGACTTCGTAGTAAAAGTGTTGCCGCATGCGCATGTAACCGTACATTCTACGTATTGTGGGTGAATCTCTTTTTTCATAAAAATTTCCTTATTTTTTAATTGACCACTTAAAAGCTTGTGATTATATCAAAAAGTTTATGATATTTCAATACTTAAAGAAGAATTTTTGCTGCAATAGTTACAACCGCACTCTCGCTTCGCAAAATATTTTCACTCTCAAAGCCTGCAACAGGATAAATCTTCAGCCGCTCTCTTTCATATTCGCTAAAGCCTCCCTCACAGCCTATAAGCCAAGTATCGGGGGGATTTTTGATATCGCAAAGTCTGTTTGGCGAAAAATCCACAACGCCGAAGTTTTCATATTTTTTCACAAATTCTTCAAGCGAACTGCAAATCTCAAACTCCATCAAATCAACTCTTCCGCACTGCTCGCATGAGTTCACGGCTATCCTTTTCAACCTCTCAAAATCTATCTTGAAACTATGCTGTGAAAATCTCGTATATACGAAAATGAGCTTTTTTAAGCCCGCTTCATTTAAAAACGGAAGCGTTTTTTCTATGATTTTGGGCTCTACTACCGACCATGCGATTTGAAGAGGCTTAGAAATTTGTCTTGGTGAGAGAATTTTTGCGCTTAAGGTACATTCGGCATCGCGTTTGTTGATAGCTTTTGTCTTGTATTCGTACAAAAAATCATCCCGCAAGTTGCGCAGTTTGAGGGGTTTATTTGCATCGCTCCTGCGCGATTTGAACAAGTGCGCGAAGCTTTCTCCTTCTATGATAACGCTCTCTTCTCCTGCTCTCTCGTGGTACAAAAACTGCATTAAAAAATCCCGCCAGCCCACAAAAGATAGACGATAAAACAAAGCAGGATATCTAAAGCGTATTTTTTGAGAGCAAAACTTTTGAATTTTTCACTGTTCTTTTTGCCGAGTTTATAAGTAGCCACCGCGCTTGACAAAGCACATATCCATGCGATAAGCGCGGCAATTTCTATAAGAGTTACGCGAAAACTTTTAAACGCCAAGAGTAAAAGAGTGCACAAAAGCATAATCGCCAAAAACATATAATACATCGGCATCACAGCGCGGAAATATTTGCTCAAAATATCGTTTTTGTCCGCAAAACAAAACAGCGTAAATCCTGCCAGTGCCGTCACGATAAAAGCAAAAAAGCTAAACGATAAAATGCTCGTCACAAGTTCTATCGTCTCATCCATGCTATTTTCCAAGATTTACTATATACGCCGCCAGCTCTTCCATGTCGTCGTCGCTTAGTCTCTTGACGGTAGGCGTCATCGTGGCTTTATATGCGCCGCCGTACGTGCCGTCTTTGTATCCTTTGAGCGCTTTTAGGATTTGGTCTTTGCTCCATTTGTTGATGATTTGGCTTTTATTGACGGCTGATTTTTCAGCTTTTGCGCCATGGCACGGTATGCAAACGGCGAAAAGCTTTTTGCCTTTGTCAGCATTTGTCAGCGGAGACGCCGCGGCGTCGGCTATATCGTTCGCTTTTTGTTTCACGGATTCGATTGTGCTTGCGCTATCATTGATGATTTTGTCTGTTTTTGCGCTTATGTCGGAGAGAGTTTCATTGGTTTTTTGCAGGATATCTTTGCTGACATTTGCCGCGCCCTGTAGCGCTTCTTCGGCTATTTGCGTAATTTGAGACGCCTTTTGGGCTATATCGCCCTCGACATCTGTGACTTTTTGACCTATCTCGCCTGCTTTTTCAATCGCTTCAGTTGCCGTCTGTCCGATATTATTTATGATGTCTTGGGAAGTTTTATTTATCTCTTCAAGCACGCTTGAGCTGTTTTTGTCGCTGCCGCCGCAGCCTGACAACAATAAAGCTATTACTACCAAACCAAATACTTTCATCTTTTATCCTTTAAGCTATCTTGGGATTTGTAATTTTTTTGCCGCTTGTGATTTTACTCCACAAATCGCCGTCGCCCCAATCCTCTTTGACGCCGCCCGAGAAGACGATATTGTTGGGATTGATGATACCCATCACTTCGCTGTACGTATCTTTGGCGTCAGCTTTGGCGTAACCTCTATCCGTCTCATGAACTATGATTGAATTGACGCTTATTTTGCCCTCGCCGTTGACAAAAACAGTATTTGTCAAAAGCAAATCAACCATCAAAAATATAACTCTTGCGAACTGCTCCGCCGTCGGACTCACGGGAAGCTCTACCCATCTATCCGAATACTTTTTCATCGCCGCGATATAACCTTTGTCGTCTTTGTCCCACAAAGTAACAGAGTGGTCAAACGACTCTATCAAGTCCTGCATGCCGCTTTTCATCAAACCAAAATCATATACCATCTGCGCATTGTCAAGCGTTGTCGCTTCAAGCAAGACTTCAACTTTATAAGAGTGCCCGTGAATACTTGTGCGGCATCTTTTTGTGGAGCAGTTGCGCACTATATGCGTATTCTCAAATCTAAACATTTTGCGGATTATCATTTAAACTCCTCTCTTGTCGCCCCATAGACGAATGTGTATTCTATCGCTATAATTGTAACCATTTTTTAGGCAAAATAGAGTTACCGCACGGCTATTTTTTTCAAGTTCGGCATGAGTCGCGCCAAGCGGCATGCAAAAGATCGGTATATCAATGCCTTTTGTTATCTCTTCTATCTGATTTTTTGCGTTATCCAACGTCTTTTCATCAAGGACAAATTTGAAAAACGCCTCTTTGGCCTGCGAAGCGATATTTTGTATGGCTTTTTTATTGACGCGTTTTTCATACTTTTCAGATGAGTTGGCAAGCTTCACACTCATCGCAAAACCTACTTTTTTGTACAAAGTAAATGCATCAAAATCAACATCTACAGTCGCATTTGTCTCAAAAAATACACTAAACCCGCGCCCAACAGCCAACTCCAAAAAACCGTAAAAAACTGGATTTTTATAGTGTATCAAAGGCTCTCCGCCCGTGATAACAAGGTGCGGCAGATAGTCCGTATTTTGCAGGTGCGAAGTAACTTTCGCAAAAAGCTTTTGCGCGTCGTCAAATCTCTCCCACTCATTTTTGAAATGTTTTTCATTGACGGCGTAAAGCGAATCGCAGCCAATAAGCTTTGAGCCGTCATACGGCGAGATAAATTCGCACCCAAATCCTCTGCATGAGAGATTACAGCCGCCAAAACGTGCGAACAGCGACGGATATCCCGCGTATTTGCCTTCGCCTTGGATACTCAAAAAACTTTCGACTAAATACATTTTGCCAAAAGATCCGTTTTGGAAAATCTCTCAAGCACTTTTTTGTCGGTTATAAACTCTATATTGTACGGGTGACAGGCGCAAAAAAGCTTGAAATTATGAGATGGCGGCAAAAGCAGTTCTATCTCTTTACTTATCGAGCCAAGCAGTATAAGCTCTATATTCTCATGCGCCAATTGACCCAAAAGCGTACGGACAAAAGGCTTAAACGCTTTGGCATGCTGCTTGACGTCCTCTTTTTTCGTAAAAACAAGCGCGCTGTTTAGCAGTAAAATACCATTTTTTTCAAAATTATCTCTCCACTTATGTATCGAATCGATAATGCCGCTCTTATCAAGCCGCGCGATATTCTCCTGCGTCAATTCATCAAGCCGTCCTGAAGAGAGCAAAAGCATTTTCATGAAGTTTCTAAGACTCGTGGCGCGGTTCACTTCGCGCGACAATCCTTTATCGCAAAAAAGCGTCTTCACCGCGCCGTCTATAAAAGCGTAGCCAATAGCGCTTGCGGCGCGCGGATAAGGGTCTTGTCCGAAAAGTATGGATTTGGTTTTGCCGCGCGGAAGGGTTTTGAAGGCGTTCAAAAAATTATCAAAATCGGGAAAATAGCCGCTATCATCTTCTAAAAACGCGCGGTACTTTGCATCCAACGCTTCGTACGCAAGAGTTATCGTCTCCTGCCAACTCTCATGCACATTCATTGCGTATCATTCAGCGACAGTATAAGCTCTACCTGCGATATCGTAAGTCCCAAAGCCTGCGCTATGACGCTCTCGTTTTTACCCTCTTTATAAAGGTCTATAACTTTTTTTTCATAATCGCCCGTATTGTGCTGCTCTCTGAACTCTTCGGTGATTTTTTTGACCTCTTGCAGGGATTGTTTTAATGGTACGACGCGGTTTTGCACCTCATCTTCGACTATCTTTTGTATGCCGCCGTCAATGTCTAAATTCTGCTTTTTGACGACTTTGTTTAATTTATGATTCTCTTGATTTAAGTCCTCTATGACTTTTTCCAAAATCACGAGTCTGGACAATACGTTTTTATCGCGTATAATGATAAAAATAACAAGCAGAAATATCACTGCCAAAATAGCGGCAAACATCAAAAAATCGCTGTCCATTTTAATCTCCCGTTATGAAAATAATATCTACCAAAACAAAAATAAAAAACAGTACGCCAAGATAACCGTTGAGCGTAAAAAACGCTCTGTCTATTTTTCTAAAATCACGCCTTACTATGATATGTTCGCAAACCAGTATCACCGCACTCACCGCGACCGCTATATAAGAGATAAAACCAAGAGAGGCGTCTGCGGCAAACAACAGCCAAAATATAACTGCCATGATGTGAAATCCCGCAGATACCGTAAGCGCGGCTTCTTTGCCATAATGCGCGGGGATAGAGTATAGCTTGTGCTCTTTGTCGAACTCGATATCCTGCATGGAGTACAAAAGGTCGAACCCAGCCACCCAAAACATGACGCCCAAACACAAAAGCCATGACCAAATATACGTATATCCCGACACGGCGATGCTTCCCGCTATCGGAGCAAGTCCCAGCGAAAGCCCCAAGACCAAATGAGCAAACGGAGAAAATCGCTTGAAAAACGAGTAACTCGCAAGCACTATCAATATCGGAAACGACACGATAAAGGCTGTTTGGTTGATAAGCCACGCGGCAAAAATAAACAAAACGGCGTTAAAAAAGATGAACAGTATCATATTGGCTTTGCCGATTCTGCCGTCCACGCTCGGACGATTGGCTGTGCGGGGATTTAGAGCGTCTATATCGTTATCGGCGAAACGATTAAACGCCATCGCAAAACTTCTCGCGCTCACGGCGCACACTATGCCAAGTATCAAGAGTTTGAAGCCAAACCATGCCGAATGATTCAACTCATACGAAGCCACTATCATCGCGATAAATATAAAAGGCAGTGCAAAAACGGAGTGTTTGAAAACTATAAGTTCGTTTATATCTTTTAAAACAGCCAAAAAGCGGTTCATATTAACCCTTTTTTTTAAATTGTAAGATTTTACATCAAATTGCCAAAAAATTAAATTTATTTAGATAAAAAATATAGATATAATTGTAAAAATAGTCATAAGGAGCTTTTATGCAGTTTGCGCTTATCGGAACTACAGCATGCGGCAAGAGCGATTTGGCTCTTGAGACGGCAAGAGATACGGGAGCTATCATACTTTCACTGGACTCGTTATCGGTTTATAAAGAGATAGATATAGCCTCCGCCAAACCTACACCGCTTCAGATGCTGGGCGTCAAACACTACGGCATAGACGTTATCGCGCCAAATGAGAGCTTTAATGTAACTATATTTTTCGACCTTTATCGGCAGGCGGCGGCAGACGCCGACACAAAAAACGTACCGCTCATCATCGTAGGCGGCACAAGCTTTTATCTAAAAGCGCTTTTATCGGGGCTTAGCGATAAGCCGCTCGTGAGCGATGAAAATCAAAAAAGAGTCGCCAGAGCGCTGCGTGACCTTTTAAACGCATACGAAAATATGGCGCAATTAGACCCCGAATACGCCAAAAAAGTGGAAAAAAACGATATTTACCGCATGGAGAAATGGTATGAGGTTTATTACGAGACGAGCGAGATTCCAAGCGATTTTTTGAAACGCACAAAAAAAGACCCGATCATCAAAGATTTGACGATATTTGAGATAGATACGGATAAAGACAAACTGCTGGAACGCATCAAAATACGCACAAAAAACATGCTTGAAATGGGACTCATAGATGAAGTCGCCAGACTGGAGAAAAAATACACAAGAGAGCCTAACTGCATGAAGTCTATCGGTATCAAAGAGGCGATAGAGTATTTTGACGGACTTTGCACGCTGTCTCAAGTAGAAGAGAAAATCGTCCAAAACACGGCAAAACTTGCCAAAAGACAGCGCACATTCAACCGCACGCAATTTTTACAGCCGATTATCAAAAAACCGCTTGACGAGATAAGAGAAGAGATATTGGGATTTATACGCGCGAATTGAATTTTAGCAAAAATATCTGTTAGTTGAAGGCTTAAAAGATGGATTCTCGCATTCTTGCCCCAAAACGGATAAACCGTTTTGGAGACTCAGATTGCGTTTCCTGCGGAAACTTGTCATGCGGGAATGACAAGGTGATAAATTTCCGTCATTGCGAGCGAAGCGAAGCAATCCAGAAATATGCTATTCCAGATGGAAACAAAGTAAAAAATAATCCATTTTTCTCCGTCATTCCCGCGCAGGCGGGAATCCAAAAAGAAAAATTAAATTATAAGTAAGATGCTTAGTCTGAAATGGTAAATCGTAACTCTTTAGATTTGCAAAGGCTAAAAGATGGATTCCCGCATTCCCTCACGATATGCGTTTCCTGCGGAAGCCTATCGTTCGGTCGCAGGAGTGACACAAATATAGATTACTTCACCATCACAAACCATTCGCAGATTTTCTCTTTTTCACCACATCATCACCCCGCTCACTCCAAACAATCCCATAGCCAAAGACGAAACGCACCACAAAGCTTTACCTATCTCGCCAAAGAATGTTCCAAAGTGGAGATGACCCATACTCGATAATACTTTCTCCTCGAAAGAATCGTCGTAATGTATGTTGTGTTTGATTATATTGGTATCCATATCGATAATTATTTCGTCGCCTCCAAATCCTATATAGTCTTTATCTTTATATGGCGTTCCATAAGGTTCGCCCATTTTATCGGGGATAAAAAGCAAAAATACATTATCTTTTGAGGTATGTTCCTTTGCTATCTCAAATGTTCTTGCTATTTCATTTATATCATTTGGTTTAGGGATAAACTCCTTTTCTTCTCTTGGAACATAAGCTGGTTCTTCATAACCAATTAAAGTATGAAGTCCCACTCTAAACCACTCATACGACCCATAAAGACCAGTTAGACACATTATCAAAACAAATATAGATGTATATACTCCCATTACACTATGAAGTTTATACCAAAATCTATAACCTTTGGTCTTTATATCAAGCTTCATGTTTTTTGAGAAATTTTGTTTTAACATGGGAATGTAAAAATAAAGTCCCGTAATAGAAAGTAGAATGATTATAATAGTAGAAATACCTACGATTTGATTGCCTATTTCATTATTTTTTGTAAAGTCCAAAGATATATGAAGCATAGTTATCGCTCTAATCATCTTATCGCTAAGAACAGGCAGTATCTCTCCGTCATAACGACTGACGGAGTAAAAACCAAGCGTTCCGTTATAGAGCGTATGAACATCGCTTGGGTCTGTATCTTCTTGTTTGTAGCCTGCTCGAATACCAAGGGGTTGATTTTCTCCTTCATGACTCAAAACAAGCAATTTAGCTTTCGGTTTTTGTTCAAGAAACCTGTTAAGAGTTTCTTCTACACTCAAAAACTCTCCGCTTTTGTTTCTCTCAATAAAACTTGCTTCCAGTCTTGAAAGTTCATTGCTATAAGAGATCAACGCTCCCGTTATGCCGATTATCGCTATAAAGATACAAAAGATGAGTCCTAAAACTTTATGTGTTTGTTTGAATAACTTTTTGACATTTGGTTTATACATTGAAATTCCTTTTTGTAATTTTTGTTTTAAATACTTTCATGTTAAATTCTTCTTTTTGTTTTGGTTTTTTGGATTCCCGTTTTCACGGGAATGACACAAAGCCACCATGTCTCCCGATTCCGTCATTCCCGCGTAGGCGGGAATCCATCTTACATTCCGTCATTGCGAGGAGTGCAACGACGAAGCAATCCATCTTCGAAATGACGGAATGAGTAAATACTTTACTCTTCCCGCCACGCACACTTAACTAATACTCATACCTAAAATTTGCATAGAATTGTCTGCCCATAGCGTAATTCTCTACAAAGCTATTTGAACTTGAATAATCGGCATCATTCTTGCGATTTAA
>JAITEH010000103.1 GCA_031282125.1 Campylobacteraceae bacterium | reverse complement strand
GCTATCTCGTCTTTGCTTCTTTGACCTATGATGCCGTCTCTGCCGCTCACTCTTACTTTATTAAGCTCAAGTCCTCTTGCCTTGGCGGCATGTTCGCCCAAAGTCAAAGCCGTACCGCTTGGAGCGTCTTTTTTGAAACGATGGTGCTGTTCTACTATCTCTATATCAAAATCTCTTAGTTTTTCGGAAGCAATCTCAACCAAGCTATTCAAAACCGCAACGCCCAAAGACATATTTGTAGAGTATAAAATAGGCATATTTTGCGCCGCTTTATTAAGCAGGGCAAGCTGTTCGCCGTTTAAGCCCGTAGTTCCTATGACTAACGGTTTTGGGTTTTTGAGCGCGTGTTTTAACAAAGCTTCAGTGCCGTTTGGAGCGGTAAAATCGATAATAACGCCGCTTCGGCTAAAAAGCTCGTCAAGCGAATTTGTCGTTTTAGCGCCCTGCGGCACTGCGAATTTAAATTCATCTATAGCATGCAGGCAAGCTATGCGCGCCTCTTTATCATTTTGCAGATTTTCTATCAGAACTCTGCCGACTCTGCCTGTGGAACCATGAATGCCTACATTGATAATAGACAAATTTTCACTCATGTAAACTCTCTAAATAACTTATGGCATTAATCGCCGCCGTGGCGCCGTCGCCTGCCGCGCAAACTACCTGTTTAGCCGCATTGATACGGATGTCTCCCGCGGCAAAAAGTCCGCTTACCGAAGTTTTCATATCCAAATCCACTACCACTTCGCCGCTTTTACTCATTTCGCACAAAAATTTACCGTCTTCTTGAAGCAAAACTTCATTATTTACTTTCATGCCGACAAATACAAAAATGCCCGGAACTTTCAAATCCCTCTCATTGCCGTTTTTGTCCGCAACGATAAGTCCGTTAACTCCGCTCGCATCTCCGTAAATCTTTTTAACCGTAGAGTTCAGCACAAGCTCTATTTTGCTATTTTTCTTAACTCTTGCGACAGTCGCTGGACTTGCTCTAAACTCGTCTCGTCTATGGACAAGATAAACTTTCGAGCAGATATTTGTCAAAAACAGAGCCTCTTCAAGCGCGGCATCTCCTCCGCCAAGCACTGCGACTTCTTTATTTCTATAAAAAAACCCGTCGCATGTAGCGCAAAAGCTGACGCCTCTTCCGTAAAACTCATCTTCGCCCTCTACGCCTGATTTTTTGGGATTGCTTCCCGTAGAGACTATGACGCTTTTTGCCCTTAAAAGCGTGTCGTCCTCAAGCGTAATATCAAAAATATTATCTTTAGCTTTGCTGATTCGTTTGACGCCCGCAAACTCTTGCTTGACGCCAAATCTCGCGGCTTGTTCAGGCCATTTTTCCATGAGTTCCAAGCCCGTTACAACTTCAACTGCGCCAGGATAGTTTTCTATTTCGCTGCTTTTTGTTATCTGTCCGCCAAAAACGGATTTTTCAAACATCACAACGTTTTTTAATCCGCCGCGCGAGGCGTAAAGCCCCGCCGTCAGACCCGCAGGACCTCCTCCTACAATGATCAAATCTGATATTTCGCTCATGTTGAAGCCTATAAAAGAGCGTTCAATTTGCTCGCAAGAACACTTTTTGAAGCCGCGCCGATATTTTGGTCAACAAGCTGTCCGTCTTTGAAAAAAAGTATTGTAGGTATAGAGCGGATACCGTAAGTTACGGCAAGGTCTTGCTCTTCGTCAGTATTTACTTTGCCGATTTTGGCTTTACCTTCAAATTCACCCGCCAAATCTTCAATCACAGGCGCTAACATTCTGCAAGGTCCACACCATGGCGCCCAAAAATCTACCAAAACTACTCCCTTTTCTTTAACTATGCTGTCAAAATTAGAAGCTTTTAACTCAATATATTTACTCATTTGCATCTCCTTTGATTTTTAAATAAGACAAATTTTACCCTAAAAAAACTTAAAATAGATATAGTCATGTAAAACTACCTTCAAAAAATATTCCGCACCCATTCAATGCCGCTGTTTGTAACTATCAGGGCATCTATCTGATACTCTTTTTGAATGCCGTTTTTCAAGATATAATACTCTATAGTTTTTTGTATTTTTGCCATTTTCGACGAAGTTATACGCTCCAAAGGGTCATAATCTCCCGACGTTGCTTTCACTTCCACAAAATGCAAAATACTCTTACTTTCCGCGATAATATCTATCTCGCCAAAACGCGAATGGTAGTTGCGCTCGATGATTTTAAGAGCCGCCTTTTCCAAAAACCGCGCCGCCCTCTCTTCGGCTTCGCGCCATGAGAGGGTACCCTCTTTTTTCTTTGTAAAAAATTTGAAAAACATCTTTTATTATAAGATAACTATGCTAAAGAGGAGTATAAAATTGTCAAAAATAAATAGAAGTTGCGAGAGTTTGTCAAAATGTTCAACTTGCGGACAAACCCTCGCATCAGCATCTTAAGGTCAAAGTGTCAAAGCCATAAGCAGCTGAAGGATAACCATTATACCATAAAAATAACCAATTTAAATATATAATTTATTAATTTAAACTATTTTACTTATATCACCCAATCAATCATTATGTTATCGTCGTCGTTTCTCCTCGAACGCTTGGAGGCTTTGTCGGTATATATCAAGTCTTGATTTTTCAGACTTACATTTGTTTTGCCCGTAACGGAACGCGTGATAAAAACGTTGCTGCCTATCACAACGCCCTCGCCTATGACTGTTTCGCCGCCAAGTATGGAAGCTCCTGCGTAAACTATTACATAATCTTCAAGCGTCGGATGTCTCTTCGTGCCTTTCAGGCGCTGCCCCGCTTTCAAAGAAAGTGCCCCCAGCGTTACGCCCTGATAGATTTTGACAAAATCCCCGATGACTGTGGTCTCTCCGATGACTATGCCCGTTCCGTGGTCTATAAAAAAGTATTTGCCGATTTTGGCTCCCGGGTGTATATCTATGCCTGTCAGCGTATGCGCATACTCGCTCATGATGCGGGGAATTAGCGGAATGCCAAGTAAGTGGAGTTCATGAGCTATCCTGTGCACGGTTATCGCAAATATACCAGGGTAAGAGAAGATAACTTCATCCGTACTTGACGCCGCGGGGTCTCCGTCGTAAGCTGCCTGCACATCCATGGACAATATATCTCTTAGATTCGGAATCTTTTTCAAAAAAGCGTAACTTTTCTCCTGCGCTTTTGCCGTAATCTTCTCTTTTTTCGATATATTTTCCATATTTTGCAGCATGAAAGACTTATAAATCTGCCTCTTTAGCCTCTCATGAATATACGCGATATGCTCGCTTATCGTAAAATCCACCGTTTTCACGCAATTTCTCTGTTTGTCAAAATACCCCGGAAAAAGCAGCTCGCGAAGGGCTAAAACTATATCTATAATCTCTTCATGCTCAGGTAGATTTTCGCAGTCAAAGTTGTCGCAGTTAAGGTGGCTTGTGTGTTTATATTGTTTGTAACTCTGCGCAATCAAAGGCGTAAGAGCGTTTAGTTTTGCTTGTATGTCCTCTTTCAATTTCTCTCCTTAATTTAATACTCCGCTATACTGTTATCTATCTTCAAAGCCCACTCTATAATGCCGCCTTCAAGATTTAAAACTTTGCCCCTGAAGCCCTCTTCTTGAAGCGCTTCTATCGCATATACGCTCCTAACTCCAGATTTGCAAAGGATAACGGACTCTTTGCTCTCATCTATCTCGCCCATGCGGCTTACGACGCTGTTTAGCGGGATATTGACCGAATTTTTTATATTTCCCATCTCAAATTCAAAAGGTTC
>JAITEH010000028.1 GCA_031282125.1 Campylobacteraceae bacterium | reverse complement strand
GCTCGTACTGATTTCTCGCCTGAGTTATATGGAATACGGCATGATGCTGAACGGTTTTGTGACGAATAGGTCAAGATTGACGGAGCTTCAAATCCCGGAATCAATCTTTTATAAGAGTTCGTAGAAGCATTTGTAAACGCCGCAACGCTTCTTGCATGCGCCAAAACGCCGCCGATGTACCATTTAGCAGTATCGCTTAAGTTGGAATATCCGCCTTTTTTATAGAAAAGATTTTTGCCGCCTTTCCAGATTGACTGGTGCGTATGCATACCGCTGCCGTTGTCGCCATAAAGTGGTTTTGGCATGAAAGTCGCAGTTTTGCCGTTTAAATGAGCGACCATTTTGATGACATATTTATATTTTTGGACATTATCAGCCGCCTCGATGAGATTGCCGAATTTTACGCCGATTTCGCCTTGGGCTTGTGCAACTTCATGGTGAAGAACGAAAGTCTCAATGCCGATTTGGTTCAAAACCTGCACCATTTCAGCTCTTAAATCAACCATAGAATCTATCGGCTGAACGGGAAAGTAGCCGCCTTTAACACCTGGTCTATGACCTGTGTTGTAGCCGTCTTTATAATCTGTAGAGCTATTCCATGCACCCTCTTCAGAGTCCACTTCATAATATCCGCAGTTAATATCGTCTCTGATTTTTACATTATCAAATACAAAAAACTCATTTTCAGGACCGAAATATGCCTCGTCGCCAATGCCTGATTTTTTAAGATATTCAAGCGCTTTTTTGGCGATGCTTCTTGGACACTTCTCGTACAAATCGCCTTTATAGATATCATATACATCGCAAAATACTACGACGGTAGCGTCAGCCGTGAACGGATCCAAAAATGCCGTAGGAACATCTGGGATTAATAACATATCGGATTTATTGATAGGCTGCCATGCTTCAATGGATGAACCGTCAAAAGGAATAGATTTGATTGACTCTTCGTCAATAGCTTCTATAGTGTAAGTTAAATGATGCCATGCACCTTTCAAATCAGTAAATCTAAAATCTACAAATTTGACCTCGTTTTTTTTACAAAATGCGAAAAACTCTTCCACATTATTTACAAATTTGCCCATATAAATGCTCCTTATAAAATTTTTGTGCCATTATACTTAATTATCACGTAAAATTCATATTAAAAATGATTAAAATTTAATCAAATCCCTATCTCTTTGCGAAAAAATCGCGCATTTATCGTATCCGCAATCTCTCGCCAACGTTACCGCTTCGTCGCTTTTATATCCTACATGTTCTATATCATGAGCGTCGGAGCCGAAAGTTATGGGGATATCAAGCTCGCTTGCCGCTTCTAAAATAGCGCGCGAGGGATACTGCTCGTTTATCGGTTTTCTAAAACCAGCCGTATTTATCTCTATCGTCATGTTAGTTTTTTTTATCGCTTTGAGCGCGTTTTTTGACAGAATTTTCATGTTGGTTTTGGGCAGATATTTAAAGATTTTCAGTAAATCAATATGTCCCACGATATCAAAAAGCCCGCTTTTTGCCATATTTTCTACCGCTTCAAAATAGTCTTTCCAAATCTCTTCTATATTTTTATTTTGATATTCGCCTATAAATTCAGGATTGTCAAAACCCCAGCTGTTTAAAAAATGCACAGAGCCTATGAAATAATCTACTTTTCTTTTTAAAACTCTTTCGTCAATGAGGGAGTTTAAAAAATCAACCTCATATCCCAAAAATACCTCTATATCGGAGTAAAATCTCTCTTTTGCATTTTTTACCATCGTCTCGTAAAGGGGTATTTCGTCAAAATCCATTCTATATTGTTCGTCAAATTTCATCGGTGCATGATCTGAAAAACCAAAATATTTTGTTCCCGCCGCAATCGCTTTTTTTACATAATCTTCGGGCGATCCCTCGGCATGTTTGCAAAGCGGGGTGTGGTTGTGCAAATCTACTAACACTAATATGCCTTTATTTTTATGTTTGTGTGCAGTAATTATAAAGTTGAATTATATATAATTTTTTATATAATTTCGCATAATTTTTAAGTCCAAAGGAATTTTTATGGAAAATGAGTTTGATATTCTGAATGAGAAGCTCAAAGGTATTAAAAATTCAGTCGTCGAAATTGAAAATTTTACTCACAAACAGTTTGAGCTTTTTGAAGTTTTGAGTAAAAAATTCCCGAGTATCGCACAATTCACAAATGCCCTGAAAGAGGCAGAAGAGCTGCAAGAATGCACGCAATATCTGCAAGAAGAGGCAGAGGAAAGCATCAAAACCCTTGATATTTTAATCTCAAAACTAAATACTCAAAAAACCGCCCTGAATGCTCAAAAAGTCATACTTAAAGAGAAGATAAGTACGCGCAAAATTGTTATTGATATTTTAAACAAAATAGACGACATGGACGAAGTTGGTATAGATAACCTCAAAAAAATATTAAGCAGCGTCGAATAGTGGGCGTAGAACTTTTATCTCCTGCGGGAAATTTTGAAAAATTAAAAATAGCTCTTTCTTACGGTGCGGACGCTGTTTACGGCGGAGTGAGCCACTTTTCCTTGCGTATTCGCTCAGGCAAAGAGTTCACATATGAGAGTTTTAAAGAAGCGATTGATTATACGCACTCTCTCGGCAAAAAATTATATGTAACGATAAACGGATTTCCATTTAATTCGCAGTTAAAACTGCTTGAAAAACATATAGAAAGCGTTGCCAAGATGAATCCCGACGCTTTTATCGTGGCGGCGCCCGGAGTTATAAAACTTGCAAAAAAGATAGCTCCAGATGTTCCTATTCATCTATCTACGCAGGCAAATGTTTTAAACTATCTGGATGCTGAGATTTATCATGAGATGGGCGTAAAGCGCATAGTCGCCGCAAGAGAAGTCAGCCTAAATGACCTTAAAGAGTTCAAGAAAAAACTGCCTGAACTTGAGATAGAGGTATTTATCCACGGCTCAATGTGCTTTGCATACAGCGGCAGATGTCTCATCAGTGCAGTCCAAAGCGGGCGCGTGCCAAACAGAGGAAGTTGCGCGAATGACTGTAGATTTGCTTATACGCTTTACGCCAAAAACGAAGAGAGCGGGACGCTGTTTCGCATAGAGCAGGCTGCCGATGAGGGAACTTATATCTTTAACGCAAAAGATTTAAATCTCATATCTCATGTAGAAGAGATTTTAAACAGCGGCGTTATCGACGCCTTGAAGATTGAAGGACGCACGAAAAGTCCTTATTATACGGCGGCTTCTGCAAATGCTTATAGAAAAGCGATTGACGGGTATTATGCGGGCAAGTTTGATTTGGCATTTTATCAAAAAGAGCTTGAGAGTATAAAAAACAGAGGTTTTAGCGAAGGATATCTCGTCCAGAGACCTCATGAGAGAAATAACACTCAAAATATAGACTCCACTCTTTTGGAAGGCACTCATCAAGTTTACGGCGAAGTTAATGAAAGCGGACTTAGTTTCAAAGCAAAAGATAGAGTTGATGTAGGCGGAGTTTATGAGATTTTATCGCATGGTAAGATAGATGCGTGCGATAATGAAGCTGGCAGGATTTGGGAAGAAGAGGGCATTTGGAAGATAAGTTTTAACGAGTTAAAAAGCGTAAGCGGTAAGCTTTTTGAAGCAGTTCACAGCGGAAACACGAACGATATACTTTTGCCGTGTCCATTGCCGCCGTTTTCATTTTTCAGAAAAAAGATAGAGAATTAGAGAGTTTTGAACTCTATCGATATTTTTATATATAATTTTGATACAATACATTTTTTAAAAAAACAACGGAGCAGATAAAGTGAAATTTGTTTCTATCATTATAGGAAGCAAAAGCGATTATGACGTCATGAGCGAATGCGCCAAAACGCTTGAAAAGTTTGACGTCAAGTACGAGCTTATAATCTCTTCGGCGCATAGAAGTGCTGAAAGAACAAAAGCTTATGTAAAAAATGCCGAAGCAAAAGGCGCGGTGGTTTTCATCGCGGCGGCGGGAATGGCTGCGCATTTAGCGGGTGCTGTAGCGGCCATCACGACGCGTCCTGTGATAGGCGTTCCTATGGCGGGTTCTGCGGTGAACGGCATAGACGCGCTGTTTTCAACTGTTCAGATGCCTTCAGGTATGCCAGTGGCTACGGTAGCGATAGGAAAAACGGGAGCAGTTAATAGCGCTTACCTTGCCATGCAGATATTGAGCGTAAGCAATGAAGAGCTTTTTGTAAAACTTCAAGAAGATAGAATAAAAAAAGCAAAACAGGTAGAGTTGGACTCGAAAGATATAGAAGTTTTGATAAATGAAGCTTGATTGGCTTTAAATAAAAAATCGTATAATAACGCTTATATATTTTTGTAAAAAAACAATTTAAGGAAGATAATTATGATGACATTCAGCGAGATACTGCTCGCATTGCAGGATTTTTGGCAAAAACAAGGATGCAATATAGTCCAACCGTATGATATTCCTTCAGGCGCAGGGACTTTTCATAACGCGACATTTTTGCGCTCTTTGGGCAAAAAGCCATGGTCTGCCGCTTATGTTGCGCCAAGCAGAAGACCAACTGACGGCAGATACGGTGAAAATCCAAACCGTCTTGGCAGTTACTATCAGTTTCAAGTTATTATAAAACCAAGCCCTGACGGAATACAAGCTTTGTATCTTAAAAGCCTCGAAGCTTTGGGGCTTGAGATAAAAAAACACGATATAAGATTTGTAGAGGATAATTGGGAGTCGCCGACGCTTGGAGCATGGGGACTTGGATGGGAAGTTTGGCTGGATGGCATGGAAGTTACTCAATTTACATATTTTCAGCAAGTAGGCGGCATACCGTGCGACCCGATACCCGTGGAGATAACTTACGGCGTCGAGAGACTTGCCATGTATCTTCAAGAGGTGGATTCTGTGTTTGATATAGTTTGGAACTCAAACGAACACGGCACGACAACTTACCGCGACGTGCATTTCCAAAGCGAATACGAATTCAGCAAATACCATTTTGAGGTTGCCGACACAAATATGCTTTTCGCGCAGTTCGAAGCCGCACAGCTTGAGTGTAAACGCTGCCTTGACGCAAATCTCTCGCTTCCTGCGTATGATTATTGTCTTTTGACGTCGCATATTTTTAATATCTTGGATGCAAGAAAAGCGATATCGGTAACGGAGAGGCAAAACTATATCCTAAAAATCCGCGAACTTACCAAAGGGTGCGCTTTGAAATACCAAGAGAGTATTAATGAGGATTGAGAAAATCTATGAGTTTTTGAACGATTTAAGTCCTTTTGAACTTCAAGAAGAGTGGGACAACAGCGGACTTATCGCAGGCTCAATGCAAGATGAGGTCGAGAGTATCAACATCAGTTTGGATTTGAGCGGCGACATGGTATCAAAAGCTGATAAAAAAACGCTTTTTATCACGCATCACCCGCTTATTTTCAGATCCGTAAAAAAGTTTGATTACTCGAGATATCCGACAAATATCTTAAAAACAGTGATAGAAAAAGAGTGTGCCATCATCGCCATGCACACAAATATCGACAAAACTCATCTAAACCGCTTTGTGCTTGAAAATATTTTGGGTTTTAAGATATCAAAAAGCGAATGTTTTGTCTGTTACTTTGAAACCGACAAAAGTTTTGACGCCCTTGCCTCTCATGTAAAAGAGAGATTGGGCGATATCGTGATAAAAACGGTATCTGGGAATAGAAAAATTACAAAAGCGGCGTTTTGCACGGGTTCTGGCGGGGATTTATTGGGTGAGATAGATGCTGATTGTTTTATCAGCGGAGATTTTAAATACCACCACTTATTTGAGGCAAAAGAGAATAATATATCCGTTATAGATATAGGTCATTTTGAGAGCGAGCACTATTTTGCGCGGATGTTAGGCGGACATTTGAAAAATTTTCCATTAAAGGTTATAATTACAGATTCTAAAAACCCGTTCGAATACAGATAATAATTTTAAGGATACGAAGAACATGAACAAATATTTAAATCAACTCGTGAAGCTTTCCGAGATAAACAGAGAGATTGACGCTTTTGAACCTAGAATTCAAAAGATAGAGAAGAGTATAAGCGTTGCTTTTGAAAAAGCTAAAAATGCCAATGACAGCATTGAATTATTGGAAGATGAGATAAAAGATTCGAAACTCAAAAGAATGAAAAACGAAGCTCTTTTAGCAGAGCTTTCTGAAAAATTGAAAAGCATAGGCAAAAAGTCAGCATCTATCAAAAGTGAAAAAGAGGTTAAAGCTTTGCAGCTTGAAGAAGAGTTAGCAAAAGAGCATTGCAGTTTTGCAAATGAAGAGATAGCAAGACTTGAAAAGATAATAGAACTTAAAGAGGGCGAAAAAGTCAAAGCCAAAGAGTTGCATTTGGAGCTTCAAAAAGCCGCCGAAGAGCTTAACGCTACTATCGAAGAAGAGAGAGAGGCGATAAAAGAGGATATGCAAGCGGCGTATGCCAAAAAGAATGAAATCGTAAACGCCATGAGCCCGAAAATCCTCTCATTCTACGAAAAAATCAGAAAATGGGCACACAACAGCGCGGTAGTTCCTGTAAGAAAACAGGCATGCTATGGCTGTTTCATGCGTATCAACGACAAAACAAATGCGCTTGTCGCGGCAAGCGAAGATATCATTACTTGTCCTCATTGCGGACGAATTTTGTATAGGGATACTACAGAAGTAGCATAATGCGCTATTTTTTTATATACTTTTATTATGCGATACTGAGCCTGTTTTATATTTTGGCGCTGCCAATAATAATCCTAGCGTCTTTTTTTAGAAAGCATAAACACTCCATTCCAGCACGCTTTTTTTTGCGCGGCAATCCGCCGTTTGAAAAAAGCGGCGTGTGGTTTCATGCGTGCTCTTACGGCGAAGTTACGTCTCTAACGCCTCTTATATACGCGCTTGGAGGCAATGAGATAAACATAAGCGTCATCACCAAAACAGGATTTGATAAAGCCAAAACCATCACTCCAAATATAAGATTTTTACCATACGAGATATTTTTACCGTTTTGGATAAAAGAACAAAAAGTTCTTGTAGTGACGGAAGCCGAACTTTGGCTTATGTTATTTTTCATCGCCAAAAAAAGAGGCGCCAAAACAATGCTGATAAATGCGCGCATCTCCGACCGCTCGTACCATAACTATAGAAAATTCAAGTGGTTTTACAAAATCGTATTTTCATTTGTAGATGAAGTGTATGCGCAAGGAGAGCAGGATAAAAAAAGACTCGCTTCCATCGGCGCGAAAAATATAAAAGTTTGCGGCAATGTGAAAAATGCACTTTTGCCTAAAGTCACCAAACAGTACAACATCAAAGCAAAAAACAGGAAAATCATAACATTCGCAAGCACTCACATAGGCGAAGAGGCGCTTTTATTGGACCAGCTCTCAAGCGTTGATTTGTCGGATACGGCGATTATCATCGTCCCGCGTCACCCCGAGCGTTTCGAAGCTGTGAATAAACTAGCGCAGTCATGGGCAAATTCGCATGGCAAAACATACAGCCGTTTTTCAAAAGACGGATTTGACGAGCTTGGCGACATAATGCTTTGCGATACGATGGGCGAACTTATAAACATATATGCGATAACAGACGTTACTATCTTGGGCGGTTCTTTTATCGAGGGTGTGGGCGGACACAATCCTCTGGAACCTGCGGCTTTCAATAACTCCATCATTTCGGGCAGATTTTTCTTCAACCAAAAAGAGCTTTACGCCAAAGTGGACGGCATCGTGATATGCGACATCAAAGAGGTCGCCGAAAAGTTAAAAGGCACTCTTCCTAAAGCTTCGACCGCTCATCTGGAAAACACAAGCGATATCATCAAGAGCATCTTATCCGCTTAAAACAAATATTCATCAAAAAGGACAAATCATGATACAAACAGATAAAGCGTATAAGCTTTTGGCTTTGCAGGAAAACATTTCAAACCGCGCGGCAAAAGAGTTGATAGACAGAGGCGTTGTCTATTCGGCTGGCAAAAAGATTTTGGTTGCGCGCGCCGACATTAAAGCCGATGCTGTTTTTAAGATAGAAAAACTCAAAAAACCTCAAATCATTTTTGAAGATGACGATATCATGGCAGTTGACAAACCGCCGTTTTTGACTGCCGAAGAGGTGGCGCAGAGTTTTAAACTCACACTTTTGCACCGCCTTGACAAAGAGACAAGCGGAGTTTTGCTGCTTAGCAAAAACGATGAATTTACAAAGAAAGTTATAGC
>JAITEH010000139.1 GCA_031282125.1 Campylobacteraceae bacterium | reverse complement strand
TTTTTCGGTGTTACTAAAAGGTAATTTTTTTCATCTTTTAGTTAGATTTTTGAAATCTGTTATGTGTAAAAATGTAACATACCAATCTTAAGTCATTATAAATAATAATTTTTTGCGGCAAGAAAGCTTTTTAACAAGTTTTTTAAATATAATAATAGATTAATTCTAACGCTTAAAGGTTCGCCAATGAGTCATATGTCATTCGCTCACCCATATTTTGGGGCGTTTTTTTCTATGTTTTTAGCATTTTTTATATTTTTTGGCATAGTGCTGTTAGCGCGCCGTATCAGCCGTGCTCTTAGCTCCAAAAACGGCGAAAAACTCAAGCTTACCATTTATGAATGCGGATTTCCGACCACAAAGCAGCCAAACCGCATCAGCCCCCATTTTTATCTTTTTGCACTTTTATTTATCTTGTTTGACGTGGAAATTGTCTTCATGTTTCCGTGGGCTGTGAATTTTAAAGCTTTGGGTGTGTTCGGATTTGTAGAAATGACTCTTTTTATACTTCTTTTGGGAATAGGATTTGTATATGCATGGAACAAAGGAGCGCTCGAATGGCACAGCATAAAATAAACTATTTTCAAGACGGCGGACTTCCCGTCGCGTTGACAACGCTTGATAAGATTGTGCAGTGGGGCAGGAGCAACTCATTTTGGCCTGCTACTTACGGACTTGCATGCTGTGCTATCGAAATGATGGCGTCTGGTGCGGGAAGATTTGACTTTGACAGATTCGGAACGATTTTCAGGGCAAGCCCAAGACAAGCAGACGGCATCATCGTCGCGGGCACGCTTTCAAAAAAACACGCTCATTTGATGAAGAGAATCTACGACCAGATTCCTGACCCCAAATGGGTCATTAGCATGGGAAGCTGTGCAAACACAGGCGGACTTTTTAATACATACGCAACAGTTCAAGGAGTCGACAGGATAATCCCCGTGGATATTTATCTGCCTGGCTGTGCTCCTCGTCCCGAGACTTTGCAATACGCCGTGATGCTGCTTCAAAAAAAGATTAGGTCTGAAAAAATGGCAAGACAAAACAGACCAAAAAGGCTTGTTTGATGCGCCAATATACAGATAGAAAAAATACCCAGAAAAAAGAGTACTACAACGATAGATTTCGCATCAGCCCGTCTTTAAAAAGATTGCCTGTAAATAGCGATGAGATTTTTGAGAGCGATTTTGCCAAACTCTCTTCCAAATTCCAGATAAACGACGCTTATATAGAAGCTGGGCAGCTTGTCGTTTGGATAGAGCCCAAAGACAATGTGAGAGTGCTGAAATTTTTGAAACACACCCTTTTTTATAACAATCTTTCCGAAATGAGCGCCGTGGATTTTTTGGCGCAGAGCGGGGAGTTCGAGATATTTTATCAAATGCTCTCCATGAAAAAACGAAAACGCATGAGAGTTAAATGCCGCATACAAGAGAAAGAGCCTTTGAAAAGCGCGGCGGGCGTATATAAAAGCGCGGATTGGGCGGAGAGAGAGGCGTACGATATGTTTGGACTCATTATAGAAGGACATCCATACATGAAGCGCATATTGATGCCTGATGATTGGAGCGGACATCCGCTTAGGAAGACTTATCCTCTGCAAGGCGATGAGAAGGCGCAGTGGTATGAGATAGACCAGATTTTCGGCAAAGAGTATAGAGAGCTTATCGGTCCCGAGATAAGAGACAGCGCGCTGATAGAAAAAGAGAATACAAGAGGATACGCAAGAATCGGGCATGAGGTGCATTTTGATGAACCTTACAGCGAAGAGCCAAGTAAAATCGGCGAATATCAGGAAGAGGGCGGAGTGTTTTTTGTCAAAAAGATAAAAAAGAGCAAATCCGTTACTCTCGAAAAAAGGCGTTGATATGGCGACACAACAGCCCAATAGATTAAAACCGTTTTTTGAAAATATCTCTTTCGATAGAGACGATAACCATATGATAGTCAATCTCGGTCCGCAGCACCCTTCGGCTCACGGACAATTGCGCTTGATTTTAGAGCTTAGCGGCGAGAAAATCATAAGAGCCATACCCGACATCGGCTATATGCATAGAGGCGTAGAGAAGATGGCGGAAAATATGATATATAACGAATTTTTGCCCGTAACCGACAGAATGGATTATATAGCTGCAAGCGCAAATAACTACGGCTTTGCTGTGGCGGTCGAAAAACTTATCGGAGTTGAAATCCCCAGAAGAGCGCAAGTCATCAGAATGATGCTTTTGGAGCTTAACCGTATCTCTTCGCATCTATTTTGGCTTGCTACTCATGCTCTTGATATCGGGGCGATGACGGTGTTTTTGTATGCTTACAGAGAGCGCGAATTTGCCATGGATTTGATAGAGGATTACTGCGGCGCAAGACTTACGCATAACTCCATAAGAATCGGCGGCGTACCTTTGGATTTGCGCGAGGGCTGGCTTGCAAAACTTGGCGAATATCTTGATAAACTGCCCGAGGCTATCAAAACCTACGAAGGGCTTTTGGATGAGAATAGAATCTGGCGCATGAGGCTTGAGAATGTCGGCGTACTGACAACCGAGGCGGCGCAAAGCTGGGGAGCTTCTGGCATCATGCTAAGAGGCAGCGGCATAGAGTGGGATATAAGAAAAGAAGAGCCTTACGAACTTTATGATGAGGTAGAGTTCGATGTGCCGATAGCCGCTACATGCGATTGTTACGGCAGATATAAACTCTACATGGAAGAGATGCGCCAATCTGCTAAGATATTGAGACAGCTAATCGTAATGTACGAAGATACAAAGCCGCAGATTATGGCTGACGCGCCTGAATTTATAAGCGCGCCCAAAGAGCAGATTATGACGCAAAATTACTCTTTGATGCAACATTTTGTTTTGATAACGCAGGGCATGAAAGTGCCAAAAGGCGAAGTTTATGTCGCCACAGAATCTCCAAAAGGCGAACTTGGATATTACATCAATTCTCAAGGCGGCGCATATCCTTACAGAGTGAAGATTAGAACTCCGTCGTTTTGGCATTGCAGTCTTTTCCAAGAAATCATGGTGGGTTCGTATTTGGCGGATGCTATTGCTATGATAGCAAGCTCAAATATCTTGCTTGGCGAAACGGATAGATAATGAAACGATATGACTTAAGACACCTGAAAGAGCGTTTTGCAAATAGAATGTTTGAACTAACGGACGATGCCGCAAAAGGCGAAGTATCGATATTTATTTTTGAGACGACAGAAGATGAAAGTCTAAAGACTATCATCAAAAGCCTTAATCGCAAGGGTCATGAAGTGATGAACTCTTTGCGTTTTAACGAAGTCGATTGGACGATAGTCGTAAAATCTTTTGTCAATGAACCAAGAGTTTCAAATCCTCTGTTTGACGCTTTTGAAAAGTATGGCGTGGAGTCAAAAACTCTTGATAGACAGAGCAAACTTTTGTGTATAGGCACACATTTTGCAAAAGATAACGAAGCCTTGGCGCATGAACTTTGCGCATGGAAAGAGGAGTTGATATATATATCCGCGCAGGAAGATTTAAACCTCAAAACGACCTCTTACATCAAATGCGAAGCAGGCTCGGAAGCGGGCGTATTGGCGCTCATAGCAAAATCTCTTTTGAAAGATATAGAGATTCCAAGCGATGTAAAAAACTATCTTGAAGAGTTGGACGAGGGGTATTTAAGTGCAGAGAGCAATGTAGGCGAAGAGGAGATAGAAAAAGTAAGAGAGTTATTGACGGCAGATTCATCCTCGCTGCTTTTGGGGTGCGATTTGCATGAGCATCCTGACGCTGATTTGATAGCTGGATTGATAGCTCTTATCTCGCGCTTCAAACCATTGAAAGTGAGCGTTTTGGGCGAAATAGAACTAAAAGCAAAGCCAAAGACAGCGTTGCCGCCGCAAATCAACACGCTCAAGAGTTTTGACGGCACAATAATATATTTTTATGACGGCGACGAGAGCAATCCGAAACTTTACGGCTCTTCGCAGTTTGCAATCGCGGCAAAACTAAAAGACGGCGACGAGGTTTTCATAGAGACTTCAAACGGCAGATTTGAAAGTACATTCTCCCTTGACAAAAAGATGAAAGGCACAATCGCTAGTTTAGGCGCAAAAAAGAGCGGTTACAGATATGAAACGGCGATAGTTTCAAAAAGAGGTTCAAATGGCTGATATAACGATAACCATAAACGGCATCAAATGCGCCGCAAAAGAGGGCGAGAGTATACTAAACGTCGCAAGAGCGAACGATATATTTATACCCGCGATATGCTATCTTAGCTGCTGTTCTCCTACTCTTGCATGCAGACTTTGTATAGCCGACGTCGATGGCAAAAGAGCTTATACGTGTAATGCCAAAGCCAAAGACGGGCAGGTTGTCGTAACAAATACCGAAGAGATTGAAGCCGAACGCCGCGCGATAATGGAAGTATATGCCGTCAATCACCCTTTAGAATGCGGCGTGTGCAACAAAAGCGGCGAATGCGAATTGCAAAATTATGTATTGGAAACAAAAATCCAAGAACAGCACTACGCTATAAACAGCACAAGTAAACGCGTCGAAAATTGGGGACTCACAAGATACGACCCATCTTTGTGTATAGTGTGCGAAAGATGTGTAACGGTATGTAAAGATAAAATCGGCGAAGCCGCCTTAAAAACCGTACCGCGCGGCGATGATGCCGCTGTGCCCAAAGAGTACAAAGATACGATGCCAAAAGACGCGTATGCCGTCTGGAATAAAATGCAAAAATCGCTTATAGACAAAAACAGAGATGAAAACGGCAATATAATCCCTTGCAGCGATTGCGGCGAATGCAGTGCGGTATGTCCTGTCGGCGCATTGACAATAGCCGATTTTCATTATACTTCGAACGCATGGGAACTCAAGAAAATACCTGCGGCAAATCCGCACAGCTCCGACTGCTCATTGATTTATTACGAAGTAAAACAGACAAGTATTTCAGACCCTAAGCCAAAAATTTACAGAGTTGGCAGCGATAAAGATTTTGCGCCTTTGAGCAGGGCGGCAAGATTCGGATATGATTTTGAAAACAAAAATGCCATCAAAGATAAAGAGGCTCTGCAAGATGTGGTGAATTTCATCAAAAACGACGCGGGAACGATACTTTTCAACAGTTTCATCACAAATGAAGAGGCGTTGATACTCCAAAAACTAAAAGAGAAATTTTCACTTAAACTTGTCAATGAAGACGCGTATGTATATCAAAGATTTTTAAAAGCTATGAAAAAATGCTCGGGACACACTCTTTACAAAGGCACTTTGGAAAGCATCCGCAAAAGCGACTTCATCGTCAGCATCGGCTCGATGTTAAGATATGATGCGCCAAATGTCGGATATGCCTTTAATAACGCTCTTAAAATCAACCGCGCCGCCGCTTTGTACTGCCATCCGATAGGCGATAAAACGGTGCGCAATTTCTCTAAAAATCTATTGGAGCTAAATTATAAACCCGGATGCGAAGAGCCGCTTTTATATCTACTGCTCGAACTTTTTGCGCCGCTTTCGGAGATTGACGATATAACAAGCGAATATTTGCAGACCTTTCATATAGAAGAGAAGAAGATTGCAGATGGTCAAGAGGTCGCGGTAACTACTTCAAAGCTTTGGAGTATGGCTGGCTTAGAAGATAAAAGCGCGCAGATAAAGGCGATGAAGGCAGGCAAAAGCCGCTTTACATTGATAATCGGCGAAGATGTGCTGACGCATCCAAGATGGCAAAATATGGCTTATATCGCGGGCACATTGGAGCATTTGGCGAATTTTGAAGTTGTTGTTATCCCTACACAAACAAACACACTCGGCGTCTCTTTGATATGCGAACTTGATAAATATGAAGAGGGTAAAACGCTTGGCTACAATCGCGCGGGCGATATGACGATGAGCGCATTTGGAGACGGATTTGATATACCCGCTTTAAATCAGCAGGAAGGCACATTTACCAATATAGACAAAAGAGTTGTGCCGACAAATGCCGCACTTGCTTATAACGGTTACGAGTTGAACGACGTAGCTTCCGCGCTTGGAGTTTGGGCAAAAAATACTATTGATTATACACACAGATTACCCACAAATGCAGGTTTTAAAGAGATAGCGTTTGATGATTTGGGGGTGGATTTTGATAATGCGGGCAACGATACGAGAGGTTACGCTCTTGAAGTTCAAAGTACGGATATATCCAAAACGCCTAACAATTTTAAAGATTTGGCGTTAGATGCAGATGTGGTCTATCAGCTAAATCCTATCTCGCAATTTAGTGTTTTTACAAACCGTGCTTCAAGATTAAATAGAAAAGGCGCGCTTTTTGCTTCAAAAGAGTTTATTGATGCGCACAATCTTTTTAGCGGACAAAATGTGAAAATCACATCTCAAAACGGCGCGATGTTGTACCTGAATATAGAAGAGGATAAAAACATAACGGGCGAGTTTGCCTATCTGCCGACTTTTGACAAAATGTTGAATGTCTATCCGTTTTTTGAGGAGTATAAATTTGCTCCGTTTACAATAGAGGGAGTTTATAATGACGAATGAAATGGCTATAATCATCGAAACAGTTGCAAAATCCTTGATTGTACTTATAATCATAGCGTCTTTAGCGGGATTTGCCACATACGTAGAGCGTAAGATTTTGGGCTTCATGCATCGTCGTTTGGGACCCATGTATGTAGGGCCTTTTGGAATTTTGCAAGCGGCAGCCGATGTTATCAAGCTTTTCACGAAAGAGGACGTTGTGCCGCAAGAGAGCGTTAAAGCGATATTTTATTTAGCGCCGATTTTGATAGTAACGGCTGTTTTTACGGCATTTGCGGCTGTGCCGTTTTTCCCTGAAGCTGAATTTAACGGATATAAAACCTCCGCCATCATATCCGACATAAACGTAGGTATTTTATTTGTTATAGGCGTAGCGAGTGCGGGCATGTACGCGCCGCTTTTGGCAGGTCTTAGCAGTGCGAACAAATGGGCTTTGCTGGGCGCAGCGCGCGCAGTTGTACAGCTTCTCTCTTTTGAAGTTATAACCGCCCTTTCTGTTTTAGCTCCCGTGATGCTTGTGGGTTCTTTGTCGCTTGTCGATATCAACAACTATCAAGCGGGCATTGACTGGATGATTTTGAAACAGCCTGTGGCGTTTGTGCTGTTTTGTATAGCGGGATTTGCCGAAACAAACAGAGTGCCGTTTGACCTTTTGGAGCAAGAATCCGAAATAGTCAGCGGCTACATCACGGAGTATTCTGGTATGAGATGGGCGCTGTTTTTCTTGGGCGAATATGCAAATATGATGCTTATCTCATTTTTGGTAGCGTTGATGTTTTTGGGAGGTTTTAACTCTTTGTGGCTTATCCCAGGATGGGCTATGATGCTTTTAAAAGTGCTTGGATTTATGTTCTTTTTTATGTGGGCGCGCGGCGCGTGGCCTCATGTAAGACCTGATCAGTTAATGTGGCTTTGCTGGAAAGTTCTGCTTCCTATAGCCCTTTTAAACGTGCTGATAACGGGCATCGTTTTACTTTTGGGAGCGTAGTATGTTAGACCAATTTACAAATAGAAACACAAACGGATATATCTACTTCAAACATGAAGAAGACCCAAAAACAAATTGGCAAAAATTTTGCCGCGTTGTAAAAAGAAGCGCGAAACTAGAGCTTTTTACGGGACTTTGGATAGTATTTAGAGAGATGGCAAAAGGCAAAAAAAACTCTCACACTACGCAGTATCCGCTTGAAAAAATGCCGATAGGTCCAAGATACCGCTCAGTACACAAACTTTTGCGCCTTTTGGAAAGCGGCAGCGATAGATGTATAGGGTGCGGGCTTTGTGAAAAGATATGCGTTTCAAACTGCATCAGAATGGACACGGACGTCGATACAAACGGACGCAAAAGAGTAAAAGAGTATAGTATAAATTTCGGACGCTGCATATATTGCGGACTTTGCGCCGAAGTGTGTCCCGAGCTTGCGATAGTACATGGAAACGACTATGAATACGCCGCCGAACAGCGCGCTCATTACGGCTTAAAAGAGGATATGCTGACGCCTATCGATAAATTCAAAAACGGCTCCCAAGAGGAGTTCGACGGGTATGGCAGCATAAGTTACGAAGCTGATAAAAATGTCAAGAAAACTCCAATTGCAGGAGACGATTAATGTATGAAGCTATCGCTTTTTATCTGTTTGCAGTGGTAACGGTCGCACTGTTTTTGATTACTGTGTTTAGCAAAAACGCACTTCATTCTATGAGTTCGTTAGCTGGCGGCATGGTTTTTATCGGCGGGCTTTTTTTCCTTTTGGACGCCGAATTTATCGGAGTCGTTCAAATCATCGTATATACGGGCGCGATTATGGCTCTGTATGCTTTTGGTATGATGTTTTTTGATACTGTTCAGGAAGTTAGAGAAAATATCGCGGCAAAAAGAGCGATATATACTTTATGGATATTTGCCGCAGTTTTACTTGTGTCGATAGTATGCGCGCCTCTGTTTGCGCAGAGTTTGCAAGTCGCGGCGCCTGTAGGTGAGAGTTTGAGCAATGCGCACGCTTTGGGACTTTTGATGTTTACAAAATATCTGGCGGTTTTTGAACTTACGGCTGTGATGCTTTTGGTAGCCATGATGGCAGGTATCGTTCTGGTGAGCCGAAGGCTTGACGCGGGAGAGACGCAATGATAGGATTTTATCACTACTTAATACTAAGCGCAGTTTTGTTTGCGATAGGCTTGGCGGGCGTTTTGCGAAGAAAAAATATTTTGATGCTCTTCTTTTCTACGGAGATTTTATTGAATGCCGCAAATGTCGGTTTTGTCGCTGTGTCGAAATATTATATGGATCTTGGCGGGCAGATATTTGCTCTGTTTATTATAGCTATAGCCGCAAGCGAAGTGGCGGTTGGTCTCGGACTTTTGGTGCTTTGGTACAAACGCACAGGTTCTACAGATCTTGACAGCTTAAATACCATGAAAGGGTAAGAATGGAAAAATATGTATATATAGCCCTTTTTGCACCGCTTGCCGCCGCGATTTTCGCCGCATTTTTTGCGATGAGAGAGAAAAATCTCATCACGGGAATTGTAAATTCTCTTTTTATCGCGCTTTCAACAGCCGCTTCGATTATGCTTTTGTATAGCATGGGCGAAGAGGGCGTGCATTTAGATTTGATTAGTTGGATAAGTATTGCGGATTTGAGCATTCCGTTTGGATTTGTCGTTGATAGAGTAAGCGTTATGATGATGGTAACTGTGGGCGTTGTTTCGACGGCTGTGCATGTTTACTCCATAGGCTATATGTCCCATGACAAATCTTTTAACCGCTTTTTTTCATATCTGTCGGCGTTTGTTTTCTCAATGCTTGTGCTTGTCATGAGCGATAATTTCTTGGGGCTTTTTATAGGATGGGAGGGCGTTGGACTTTGCTCATGGATGCTTATAGGTTTTTGGTATCACAAAGACAGCGCGTCATGGGCGGCGAATGAAGCTTTTATCATGAACAGAATCGCAGACCTTGGCATGCTTCTTGGTATATTTATGATTTACTGGCAGTTTGGAACTTTGCAGTATGACACCGTATTTGCCGCCGCGCAGGGTACTGATACGATGATTTTGACAGCTATAGGCATATTGTTGTTTGTGGGCGCGATGGGAAAATCGGCTCAATTTCCTTTGCACACGTGGCTTGCGGACGCCATGGAAGGACCAACGCCCGTATCGGCTCTCATACACGCCGCTACGATGGTAACGGCAGGCGTCTATCTCGTGATACGCGCCAATCCTATCTATCTCAATATCCCCGACGTTGGTTTTTTCATAGCGTGTTTGGGAGCGTTTGTCGCGATTTTCGCCGCATTGATGGCGCTTGTAAATAACGACTTGAAGCGCATCATCGCGTATTCTACGCTTTCACAGCTTGGCTATATGTTTGTAGCCGCAGGTCTTGGGGCGTACTGGATAGCGCTGTTTCACCTTGTAACTCACGCTTATTTCAAATCGCTTCTCTTTTTGGGCGCGGGAAATGTCATGCACGCCATGCACGAGGATTTAAATATCAAAAATATGGGCGGACTTTTCGGCTCGCTTAAAATCACAGCCTTGTTGATGATAATAGCCTCCGTTGCGCTTGCAGGCATATATCCGTTTGCGGGATTTTTCTCAAAAGATAAAATCTTGGAAGTTGCCTTGAACGAAAACGCATATATTTTGTATTTGATGCTTTGGGCGGGTGCAGGCTTAACGGCGTTTTATAGCTTTAGGCTTATATTTGTCGTGTTTTTCGGGGAGGCTTCATGGAAAAAGCACCATATCCATCCGCATGAAGCGGCGATAGTTTCGCTTTTGGCAATGCTTCCGCTTGGTGTTTTAGCCGCTATAGCAGGACTTTATGAACATGAGTTTCAAGAGTTTGTAACGCGGATTTTACCCGAATACGCATTTGGCATCGCGCATGAAACCATCTTTTTGATGGTTGCGTCCACGATTGGCATAGCGGTATTTGGCATACTTTTTGCATTTTACATGTATATCGTGCGCGGCGGATTTTCAAAAGATATAGAGCAAAAAGCCGTATATAAATTTTTATTCAACCAATATTACATTCCGCAGTTATATCAAAGCTATATCGTGCGCCCGTTTGAGGCAGCAGCAAAATTTGCATGGAAAAATCTGGACGAGAGATTTATAGACGCGAGTGTGGATATGATAGCAAATATGCTGCGTCAAAGCGGCGATAAAACGCGCCGCATGCAAAGCGGCAATCTATCCGCAATGCTTAGATGGATGGTATTTGGCTTGAGTATATTGCTGCTGACGGCAGTTTTGGCGTAAGGGAAGATGATGAGTAATATATTACTATTGGCGGCGGTTTTGTTTCCTCTGTTTGCAGGTTTTGCAGGCTTTTTAGTCGGACAAAAACGGATAAAAGCTTATGCAATCGCGGTGGCTTTTATAGAATTTGTGCTTTCGCTGGCTATTTGGGCTTTATTTGATGCAAATCAGGGTAGTTTTCAGATGGTTGTCAATCTGCCTTTGATACCAAGTTTTGGCGTATCGTTTTTATTGGGACTTGACGGCATATCGCTGTTTTTGGTGATTTTGAGCACATTTATAACATTTGTAGGACTTATCGGTCTTGGCGAAATGCCAAATATAAAAAATCTTGTTATCTCCATACTATTTTTGGAAATGACTATGGTGGGCGTTTTTGTCAGTCTTGATTTGCTGTTGTTTTATCTTTTTTGGGAGCTGTCTCTTGTGCCGATGCTTTATATTATCGGCGCATGGGGAGCGGACAAGAGGATTTACGCGGCTGTTAAATTCTTTTTATATACATTTGCAGGCTCAGTGTTGATGCTTGTGGGTATATTGTATTTTGGATATTTGTACCATGAAGCAAGCGGCGTTTGGAGCTTTTCGCTGATTGATTGGGAGAGTTTTCCTCTCGCTTACGGCGTGCAGTTGTGGCTTTTTGGCGCATTTTTCTTAGGATTTGCGATAAAAGTGCCGATGTTTCCTTTCCATACATGGCTTCCTTATGCGCACGGACAAGCTCCAACTATAGGTTCGGTTATACTTGCGGCTGTGCTTTTGAAGATGGGAACTTATGGTTTTGTGAGATTTTTACTGCCGCTTTTCCCAGATGCTACGGTCTATTTTTTGACGCCTGTCGCGGTCGTATCTGTCATCATGGTGATATACGCGGCGCTTATAGCGTTTGCGCAGGACGACATGAAGCAAGTCATTGCTTACTCTTCAATTTCACACATGGGCGTTATCATCTTGGGAACATTTGCCCTCAATATAGAGGGCGTGAGCGGTTCGGTCTTTTTCATGATAAGTCACGGACTTGTGAGCGGCGCGCTATTTATGCTGGTGGGCGTAATATACGATAGACGCCATACGAAGATTATGAGCGAATTTGGCGGACTTGCTTCCGTGATGCCAAAATATGCGGTCATCTTTGCCATCGTTCTCATGGGCGCGGTGGGACTTCCTCTGACGATAGGATTTGTAGGGGAGTTTTTGTCGCTGATAGGATTTTATAATGTGAATTGGTTTTTGACTGCGCTTGCTGGTACGGGCATAATTTTGGGCGCGGTTTATATGCTAAGACTCTATAGAAAATCTTTCTTTGGAGAGGTTACAAAAAAGGCAAATCAAAACCTGAAAGATTTGTATGCAAGAGAGCTTTTAGCGTTAGTGCCGATAACTGTTTTGATAATATTTTTGGGTATTTATCCAAAAGTCATTTTAAATCCTCTTGAGGAGAGCGTCAAAAGTACGCTTCAGATAATGTCGCAAAATGCGCAAAAGTACGAAACAAAGCTTTTCTTGGAACACGCGTCCGCAAAGGAGAGAAGATAATGCAAGACATATCGTTTGAAGGCTTAAATCTTTTCACTCTATCGCCCATGATAACTCTATGTGTGGGCGCACTTTTCATAATATGCGCCGATATGTTGAAAAAAGGCTTATCGCGCGGCTTTTATGTGTGGCTTACTTCGTTTTTTTTGGTGTGCGCTTTTATTGTGATTTTGCAGTTTGGCGTAGATGAAGAGAGAGGGTTTTTTGATACGATGCTGATAGACGGCATATCAAAACTAGCGCAGATAGCTATACTCGCGGTATCTTTACTCTTTGTTCAGACGGCGATTTGTAAAAATAGATTTGTAGAGCATGGTTTTGCGGAGTATTTTGCCCTGCTTTTGTTCATGACGGCAGGATTTGCGTTCATGGTCTCTACGACAAATCTTATACTTATATTTATAGGGCTTGAAACGGCGTCTTTGTCGCTATACGCGATGATAGCTATGCACAACCGTACGAAAGCCGTAGAAGCCGCGCTCAAATACTTTACCATGGGAGCGTTGGCAAGCGGATTTTACGCGTTTGGCGCAATGATACTTTACGCTATGAGTGCCAGCGTAGATATAAGCGAGATAGTTACAACGCTGTACGGCAGAGGCTTTAGTCCAATGCTTGGCATTTTGGGCGCGCTTGCGCTGATGCTGGGCGCGGTAGGTTTTAAACTCTCTTTGATACCGTTTCATACATGGATGCCAGACGTTTACGAAGGCTCTCCCGCACCTCTTGCGGGCTATATCTCCATAGCTCCGAAAATAGCGGCATTTGTAGTGGCGGTGAGGATATTTGAACCGTTCATAACGTATGATATATCTTGGGTAGAGAATATATTTTATATATTTGCCGTAGTTACCATGACGCTTGCAAATCTCATGGCTTTGGTGCAGACCGATAT
>JAITEH010000100.1 GCA_031282125.1 Campylobacteraceae bacterium | reverse complement strand
AAAAGACTTTTGGATGAGGGCAGGGCTTTGGGTTTGAAACAGATTTTTACGCTTACGTATGAAAAAAAGTTTTTCGAAAAACTCTCATTCAAAGAGATACCAAAAGAGTCTCTGCCTCTTAGTAAAATTTGGGCGGACTGTATAAAATGCAAACATTTTCCAATATGCGACGAAATAGCTCTTATAATCAACATATAGGGCTTTTTTTCTTAGCCCTGTTTCTGGTGGTTTATCAGGTATTTTCAGGTATTTATCTGTTTTTATCGCCGCTGGCTGGATTTTTTTTCGTCTATATCACAAAAAATTTCAAAAGCGACAATATCGAATTATATTTGGCATTTGCATATTTATGCTTTTTTGAGTTAAATCATGGCTTTTATCTCTTTTCGCTTACATTTTTATTTGCACTGTTTTATAACTTTTTGAAACCGCACATCGAAGTGATGTTCCAAAACGAATTGTGGATTGTAACGATAACCGTAGCAAGCGCGTACATGGGGCTATTTGTGGTAAATACGTTTTTGGCGTACATGTTCGGCGGCGAGTTTTTTGTTTTCGGGATAGTTTACTTTTTTTATATCGTTATCGATACTATTTTAGCGCTACTTTTACTAAGGCGATATAGATGAAGCGCGTATATGTGGTACTTTTTTTCTTTGCTATTGTATGGCTTTTGCTCATTGGGCGGATATTTTATCTTAGCGTTAATCTAAATCCATATTACGAAGAGTTAGCCAATAAAAATGCCATTAAAGTGGAACAGTTAGCTCCGTTAAGAGGCATTATTTACGACAAAAAAAACCGTCCGCTTGCAGTTAATCAACTCGGTTTTGCGATAGGTATCAAGCCGCAGTTAAGCTTAAAAACAAACGCTGCTAAACTGGAAGAGGAGTTGGATTTTTTAGTACATGAAATCCCGTCCTTGAACAAAGAAAAGCTAAGATATCGATATACCAAAAACGACTCTTTGTATGAACATGATTTTGTGCAGGTTGTAGATTTTTTACTGCATGATGAAGTGATAGCGAGTTTTTCAAAGATAAATTTGCGTGAAAATCTATCCATCTATCCCATATCTCGCCGTTACTACCCGTACGGCGCGACAACTTCGCATATAGTGGGCTATGTCGGACGCGCGAACCGCGACGATTACGCCGACCCGATAGCCAAACTTACAGGCTCTATCGGCAAAATGGGTGTAGAGAAGTATTATGACAATATCCTAAAAGGCGAGAGCGGTTTGCAGCTTAGCAAAGTAAATGCGCTAAATAAACAGATAGAACTCATAGAGCGCAAAGCTCCCGTGAGCAAGGATATATATCTTAGCATAGATATAGATTTGCAGCGCTATATCTCGTCTTTGTTTACAAACAAATCTGGCTCTGCCATAGTGATAGATTTGAGCGACGGCTCTATACTTGCGGCGGTAAGTTTCCCCGAATACGACCCAAATAAATTTGTCGCGGGTATCTCTCATGAAGATTGGAAAACGCTCTCGACCGACTTTAATCACCCTTTTACAAATAAATTTATAAACGGCTTGTATCCTCCTGGGTCTGTTGTGAAAATGGGCATGTCGCTGGCATTTTTAAACACAAAAGAGATAACGCCAAGCACGACTTTTGACTGCCAAGGGCAGATGGAGTTTGGCGGGCGGACTTTTAGGTGCTGGAAGCATAGTGGACATGGTATCACAAATATGAAAAAAGCTATCAGAGAGAGCTGCGATACCTATTTTTACGAAGGTTCCTTGAAAGTCGGCATAGACGCTATTTCACCTGTGCTTGAGCGGCTTGGGTTCGGTACGAAAACGGGCATCGATTTGCCTAATGAGTTTATCGGCGTTGTACCAAGCAAAGAGTGGAAGATGAGGCGTTACGGCGAATCATGGTTTCACGGTGAGACGATTATCTCGTCTATAGGGCAGGGCTTTTTCTTGGCTACGTCCATGCAAATAGCGCGGCATACGGCGATGCTGGCTACAGGACAAAATGTCACGCCGCATTTTTTACAAAAAGTCAATGATGAAAATATAGAGTATGAAAGTAACGATACGATATTTAACGATACCGAGAAACGATATCTGCCGCTGATACGAGAAGCGATGATGGAAGTAAGCAACAGCCCTACGGGTACTGCTTATCACAATACGCGCACATCCAAAATAAAAATTGCAGGCAAAACGGGAACGGCGCAGGTTATCAGCCTGCCGCAGGAAGAGAAGACAAGAATGAAAGAGAGTGAATTGGAGTATTATCAGCGTTCGCACGGTTGGTTCACCTCTTTTGGTCCTTATAAAAATCCAAAATATGCCGTAACGGTTTTGGTAGAGCACGCGGGTGCGGCGGGTGCTGCTACAACGATAGCGTCGGATATTTACAATAAACTTTACAGTATGGGTTATATCACGACTTTGGAATAGCGCGTTTTCTCAGATTTTTTACCAAAACTCTTGATTAATAAACCAACAATACTGTAAATCAACGCCTTTAATAATATAAGTAGAATTAAGAACATTTTAGTTAGAATAAAGAATTTTCTAATCAGGAGTGTAAAGATGGGCGGTTTATCTATCCCCGAAATTTTTTTAATCGCTGTTGCGATTGTTGTTGTATTGGTCATCTACAAAGGCGTAGTCATAGTGTCGCAGGCGGAGATACATATGGTGGAGAGACTTGGTAAGTTCAGCCGAAGTCTCACGGGCGGATTTCATATAATTATACCGTTTTTTGATAGAGTGCAGTCGATTTTAAGCACCAAAGAGCATATCATCAACATTCCGCGCCAACCAGTCATTACGCGCGATAATGTTACGATACAGATAGACGGTATAGTTTTCATCGCGATAGTCGATCCTTACAAAACCTCATATAACGTTACGAACTATCAGGTAGCGGTAGCCAACCTTGCTTTGACAACGTTAAGAAGCGAGATAGGTTCGATGACGCTTGATGAGATTTTGAGTAACCGCGAAAAGATAAATTCACGTATACTTATCATACTTGACGATGCGGGCGCTAACTGGGGAACGAAAGTAACGAGGATAGAGATAAGCGACATAGCAGTACCCAAAGAGATACAAGAAGCCATGAGTATGCAGATGAAAGCAGAGCGCGAAAAAAGAGCGATAGAGCTTAAAGCGCAGGCTGACAAAGAGGCTGTTATCAGACAATCCGAAGCTTACAGAGCAGAGCAGTTTTTAAAAGCCGAAGCGATAGAGCGTTTGGCTGAAGCTGAAGCGTTTCAGGTAAAAGCGGTCGCAAAAGCACAGCAGGAAGCTATGTTTATGATATCCGAAGCTATAAGCAAAAATGAGAAATCAGCCGAATATCTTTTGACGAAAGACAGAATATCGGCATTTAACGAGCTGGCTAAAAATCCGTCAAAAGACAAGATAGTCGTACCTTACGAAGCGGTTGAATT
>JAITEH010000027.1 GCA_031282125.1 Campylobacteraceae bacterium | reverse complement strand
AAAAACGGTATGCAAAGTACGCCAAGAGAGCGTTCGGGCAGATAAAAATCAAGCGTTGGCGTGTAGAAAATCTGCCCAGCTTTTTTTATAAGTTCGCAAAAAACGATATTTTGAAATTTCAATATAAAATCTTTTTCAAACGTAAGCACATTTTTGAGCGTAAAATCTTCAAAATATAGTTTTTTTGCTGCTCCTGCTTTGTCAAATCTAGCGACAAAATATATCAAATACTCTTTTTCAAATTGGGCTATTGTGGCATAAATAGTATCTTTTGAGAGTTTTATATTTGGCTTTAAAAGTTCGTAGAGTTTGTGTATGCTTAGTGTTTGAGCTTGCAAATGCGCGATATTTTTTAGTATTTCAAATGAGTTTTTGGCGTATATTTGCAGCATCATTTGCGCCTGCCTTACCTCCGCGCCGCCAAAAGCCATCTGCGGATATGCGCCGTTTTTTTCAAAAAGAGTAAAGATTCCCTCTATATTTTGATGCTTTTTGTCAAAGTTAAACGATGCAAACTCTTCAAAATCTAAAAGCGGTACGAAAAGCTCGTCAAAGCCTTCTAATTCAAGCTTTGCGGTGCTGCTTAGTATCACCTCTTCGGCTTTTGGAATATCACATTGAAAATCAAAGTGTTCCAAAACGACAACTTTGATACCATTTTTGTCAATGAAATTTTGAAGCAGTTTTAGATTTTCTGCCTCTACTCTTATGTCGGAAAAGTCAATATAGAGCAGTTCTTTACGCGGAAATTTACTTAAATAGTCTATGATAATGGAGCTTTTGCCGCTAAATCTTGGACCGTAAATGACTGTTTTTTTAGCCGTTATCTCATATTTGCGCGGTAAAAATCCGCGAATTTTCGGAGGATTATCATACAAAATCTCTAAAATATCCATAACTAGTCCAATGGTTTTGATTATTCTTTCCTTGTAAAAAGGAAGAAATATAGAAAATTTTATCACAAAAAAACTAAAAAACGCCAAAACTATTGACTTTTGAAAAAAGTTTATGTAGAATCACAGTCCTTTTTAGGTCGTCAATAACTATATTTTATAGTATAAAGCGTTTTTGAAATGCAGAGTATTGATGTAGTTTAGATGACAAGTTCTTTATTTAAGGGATTCTTATATGGAAAAGATTCGTCTTAAGCTTAAAGCTTACGATCATAGAGTGTTAGACCGTTCAGTTGCTTCTATAGTAGAAGCCGTAAAGCGTACAGGTGCTGAGATAAAAGGTCCCATTCCGATGCCTACAAAGATTAAGCGCTATACCGTGCTTAGGTCTCCTCACGTTAACAAAGATTCACGCGAACAATTTGAAATACGAATTCATACAAGAATGATTGACATCGTTGCAGCTACAACCGATACGGTTGATTCGCTTATGAAACTTGACTTGGCTCCTGAGGTTAATGTTGAAGTTAGAGCGATGGGTAATTAGAAGGGATATTAAATGGAATTTATAGTAGAAAAAATTGGAATGAGCAGAACGATAGCAGCCCAAAGCGTACCTGTTACTTTGCTTCGTGTTTTGAAAGCTAAAGTTTGTACTTTAAATGAAAATGAGAGTGCGATTGTAGCTTACAGCGACGGGAAAAGCATAAATAAATCAGTTACAGGACAACAAAAGAAATTCGGCTTAAGTGCAGAATTTAACCGTTTTACCACACTTAGTAAAGTTGCAAACAAAGAAGCAGGCGATTTGGATGTTTCATCTTTGGAAAATGCAAATCTTCTTCAGATTACTTTCAAAAGTAAGGGTAGAGGTTTCAGCGGTTTGATTAAAAGGCATGGATTTGCCGGCGGACCAGCTGCGCACGGAAGTAGATTTCACAGAACGTCAGGTTCTATCGGTAACCGCGAGTGGCCAGGACGCGTTCAAAAAGGACGCAAAATGGCAGGACATTACGGCAATGAAACAACAAGCGTAAGAAACAGCTTCGTTTCATTTGACGCTGCAAGCGGTATTTTGGTAGTAAAAGGTTCGGTCTCCGGCGCAAACGGAGCGCTTGGACGAGCAAGGATTGTTAAATGAGTACACAAACTATAAAAGCAGTTGTCTTAGATGACAAGCTTCAAAAAACGGGTGATTTTGATTTGCCGCAAGAGTATGCGCAGATAAATTCTCACAATCTTTATCTTTATACAAAGTCTTATTTGGCTGCATTAAGAGAGAACGTTGCGCATACAAAAAACAAAGGTTCTGTAAGCGGCGGCGGTAAAAAACCATGGAGTCAAAAAGGCAGAGGCGGAGCAAGATCAGGAAGCTCAAGGTCTTCTGTTTGGGTAGGCGGCGGTTCGGCATTCGGACCAAGAGGCAACAGAAATTATGATCTGAAAATCAACAAAAAGCAGAAGAAATTAGCGCTTCAGTTTGCGCTTTTTGATAAAGCAAAAAAAGCCTCGCTTTTTGTAACGAATGCTTTGGAAGTTGCTTCTGGTAAAACAAAAGATGCCGCAAGTATCGTTAAAACTTTAAATGCAAGAGATATTCTTGTAGTAAAAGATTTGATTGATGAGAAGACATTTTTGGCATTTAGAAATATCAATAATGCGTACTTGGTAGAAGCAAGCGAATTAAACGCTTACGTAGTAGCGGCATTTCGTGCGGTTATCATAGAAAAATCCGTACTGGAAAATATAATAAAAGAGGGCTAAAATGGCAGATATTACCGACATAAAAGCGATACTCTATACCGAAAAAAGTTTAAGTCTGCAAGAAGACGGTACGGTTGTTATCCAAACATCTACCAAAATGACAAAGAACAGACTCAAAGAGGTTTTAAAAAACTATTTTGGTTTTTCACCTTTGAAGATAAATTCTCTTCGAGTAAATGGTAAAACAAAAAGATTTCGCGGACGCATTGGAACGAGAAATGATTATAAAAAATTCTATGTTAAGCTGCCTGAAGGCGCTAAATTAGAAAACGTGGAGGCGTAATATGGCAATCAAAACATACAAACCTTATACCCCAAGCCGCCGTTTCTTAACAGGGCTTAGCAATAAAGATGTTACGGCAAAACCAAGCGTGCCTTCACTGCTTGTAAAACTTCCAGTAACAGCAGGAAGAAACAGTTACGGACGCATCACCTCAAGACACAAAGAGGGCGGAGCTAAAAAGTTTTATAGAATCATAGATTTTAAAAGATCAAAATTCGGCGTCGAAGGCAAAGTTGAAGCTATCGAGTATGATCCTAACAGAAACTGCCGTATAGCGTTGATAGTCTATAAAGACGGCGACAAAAGATATATTCTTCAGCCATCAGGTCTTAAGATAGGAGATGCAGTAGCTTCTGCCGAAGAGGGACTTGATATAAAACCCGGAAACGCTATGAAGCTGAAAGCTATTCCTATAGGTACGATTTTGCACAATATAGAGTTAAAACCAGGCAAAGGCGGACAGATAGCAAGAAGCGCAGGCGGTTACGCACAGCTTATGGGTAAAGAGGACAAATACGTCATCTTAAGACTTCCAAGCGGAGAGATGAGACAAGTTTTGGCTGAGTGTATAGCAACAGTCGGCGCAATAGGCAATGAGGACTGGTCAAATATTACTATCGGCAAAGCAGGACGAAATCGATATCTTGGCGTAAGACCTCAAACAAGAGGTTCTGCGATGAACCCTGTCGATCACCCGCACGGCGGTGGTGAAGGCAAGAAAAATTCAGGCCGTCACCCTGTTACTCCTTGGGGTAAACCTACCAAGGGTGCGAAAACTCGCAAGAAAAAAGCGAGCGACAAACTGATTATTTCCAGAAGAAAAGGAAAATAACAATGGCAAGATCACTTAAAAAAGGACCTTTTGTTGATGCTCATCTTGCAAAAAAAGTAACAGTTGCAAAAGCGTCCAATGATAATAAACCGATAAAAACATGGTCTAGAAGAAGTACGATTGTTCCTGAGATGATTGGACTTACTTTTAGTATTCATAACGGCAAAACATTCGTACCTCTTTATATCACCGAAAATCATATCGGTTATAAATTGGGAGAGTTTGCCCCGACACGCACATTTAAAGGACATAAAGGTTCTGTGCAGAAGAAAATCGGCAAATAAGGATAAATGATGAGTAATGCAATATTAAAATTTATTCGCGTGTCGCCGACAAAAGCACGTCTGATAGCAAAAGAAGTACAGGGTATGAATGCAGAGCTCGCTCTTGCATCTCTTGAGTTTACGCCAAATAAAGGCGCCAAAATCATCTCTAAAGTTATTGCTTCTGCTGTTTCAAACGGCGGATTTGAGCCAAATGAAGTTGTTGTCTCTTCATGCAGAGTTGACGCAGGACCGGTATTAAAACGTTTCATGCCCCGCGCACGCGGCAGCGCTTCGTCTATTCGTAAACCTACAGCTCATATATTTGTAGAAGTAAGCAAAACAAAGAAGGAAGATTAATATGGGTCAAAAAGTAAATCCGATTGGTCTAAGACTTGGAATCAATAGAAATTGGGAATCAAGATGGTTTCCCGGTAAGCAGGTTCTCGCTTCAAATATAGGCGAAGATTACAAAATAAGAAAATTTTTGAAAAAAGAGCTTTTTTATGCGGGTGTCAGTCAGATACTTATAGAGCGTACTGCTAAAAAGTTAAGAGTAACGGTAGTAGCGGCGCGCCCAGGAATCATAATAGGCAAAAAAGGTTCCGACATAGAAAAACTAAAAGAGAAATTGCAAAAGCTTGCCAATAAAGAGGTTAACGTAAACATCAAAGAAGAGAGACGTCCTCAGGCATCCGCTCAGCTTGCAGCAGAGAATGTAACTATGCAGCTTGAACGCCGCGTTGCATTTCGCCGCGCGATGAAAAAAGTGATTCAAGGGGCGCAAAAATCAGGCGCTAAGGGAATCAAAATCTGCGTTGCAGGTCGTCTTGGCGGAGCTGAAATGGCAAGAACAGAGTGGTATTTGGAAGGAAGAGTTCCTTTGCATACCCTAAGAGCGAAAATTGATTACGGTTTTGCAGAAGCTTACACGACATACGGTATTATCGGTGTTAAAGTATGGATATTTAAAGGCGAAGTTCTTCAAAAAGGAATCCAAGCCGAGAAAAATTCCGACGAGACAAGCAAATCCAAATCTCCAAGAAAGAGAAGAGAGGTAAAAACAGATGTTGATGCCTAAGAGAACAAAATACAGAAAACAGATGAAGGGCCGCAACCGCGGTAAAGCCACACGCGGCGCAAATATAGCTTTCGGCGATTTGGCTATCAAAGCTGTTGAAGCAGGCAGGATAGATTCGCGCCAGATAGAGGCGGCTCGTGTTGCTTTGACAAGACATGTAAAAAGACAGGCAAAAACTTGGATTAGAGTATTTCCCGACAAACCTATCACCAAAAAACCTTTGGAGACCAGAATGGGTAAAGGTAAAGGCGCTGTTGATAAATGGGTCATGAACATCAAACCGGGACGCATTATATACGAAATCGCAGGTGTAGACGAGGTGTTAGCGCGAGAAGCTTTGACTCTTGCAATGAATAAACTTCCTTTTAGAACGAAGATTATAACAAGGGAGAGTGAAAATGAAATATATTGATTTGAAAGATAAAAGCGTTCAAGAGTTGAATACGATATTAAAAGAGAAAAAGGTGCTTTTGTTCACACTAAAACAGAAGCTTAAAACCATGCAGCTTACAAACCCTAATGAGATTGGCGAAGTACGTAAAGACATAGCCAAAATCAGTACAGCGATAGCGGCAGTTAAAAATTAGGACAGGGGTTATAAAATGGCATTAAAACGAGAAATTCAGGGTGTCGTCGTCGTTAAGGCAGGAGATAAAACCGCTACTGTTTTAGTTGAGCGAAAAGTATTGCACCCAAAATACAGAAAAATTGTAAAAAGATTTAAAAAATACCTAATACACGATGAGACAAATGTATCTAAAGTAGGCGATATCGTTCTTGCGGTAGAGTGCAGACCTCTTTCAAAAAGGAAATCTTTCCGTTTAAAAGAGATTGTCGCAGCAGGAGTTGAGTAATGATTCAAAGTTTTACGAGACTTGCGGTTGCTGACAACAGCGGTGCAAAAGAGATTATGTGTATCAAGGTTTTGGGCGGAAGCAAGAGAAGATATGCTACCGTAGGCGATGTGATCGTAGCATCAGTTAAAAAGGCTATTCCAAACGGAAAAATGAAAAAAGGTCAGGTTGTAAAAGCCGTTATCGTAAGAACGAAAAAAGAGATTCACCGTGAAAACGGCTCTTTGATTAGATTTGACGAAAACGCAGCAGTTATACTTGATAACAAAGGAGAGCCGATAGGAACTCGAATTTTCGGACCTGTTAGCCGTGAAGTACGATACGCTAACTTCATGAAAATCGTCTCTTTGGCTCCGGAGGTTCTATAATGGCAATAAAATTAAAAATTAAGAAAAACGATGTGGTAAAAATTATCGCTGGCAACGACAAAGGCAAAAGCGGTAAAGTTTTACATGTATTTCCAAAAACTGCTCAAGTGATTGTCGAAGGTTGCAAAGTAGCCAAAAAAGCTGTCAAACCAAGCGACAAAACTAAAAACGGCGGCTGGGAAAATAGAGAAACGCCTATTCACATTTCAAATGTAGCAAAGGTAGAGGGCTGATAAATGAATACATTAAAAGAGAAATACGTTAATGATATAAAAGGAGCTTTGGCTAAAGAGCTGAACGTTCCAAACCCAATGCTTGTTCCATCTGTAGAAAAAGTTGTCATAAGCGTTGGCGCTGGAGATTCGGCAAAAGATGCTAAAGTTATACAAAATATGGCTGATACGATATCATTGATAGCAGGTCAAAAAGCCATTATTACCAATGCTCACAAATCAGTTGCGGGCTTTAAAGTAAGAGAAGGGTTTCCAGTAGGTATCAAAGTTACCTTAAGAGGCGCCAATATGTATAATTTTTTGACAAAGCTTATCTCTATTGCGCTTCCCAGAGTGAAAGACTTTAGAGGATTGCCAAAAAACGGATTTGACGGACGCGGTAATTATAACTTCGGACTTAACGAACAGCTTATGTTTCCGGAAGTTGAGTATGATAAAATCATCAAAACGCACGGTATGAATATCACTATAGTAACTACGGCACAAAATGACAAAGACGCATTTAGATTGCTTGAGCTAATCGGTATTCCGTTTGTGAGAGGAAAATAATATGGCTAAAAAATCGATGATTGCTAAGGCGGCAAGAAAGCCTAAATTTAAAGTCAGAGGATACACTCGTTGTCAAATATGCGGACGCGCGCATTCGGTATATAAAGATTTTGGAATCTGCCGCGTTTGTCTTAGAAAGATGGCAAATGACGGTTTGATACCCGGACTCAAAAAAGCTAGCTGGTAAGGAAAATTTAATGATTAATGATTTGATTGCAGACGGATTAACACGTATTAGAAATGCGTCCATGCGCAAGTTAGATACCGCTAAGTTACTGCATACAAAAGCGGTAGAGGCGATTCTTGGTATCTTGCAGGATAAAGGTTATATACAGAGCTTTAACGTTGTTGAAGAGGATAACAAGAAATTTATAAATGTTGTTCTTAAATACGACGAGCACGGCAAACAGATAATACACGAGTTAAAGCGTATCTCAACTCCAGGAAGAAGAATCTACAAGGGAAAAGATGAGATTAAACGCTTTAAAAGCGGATACGGAACTATCATAGTGAGTACTTCAAAAGGTGTATTAAGCAATGACGAAGCTCACAAGATAGGTATTGGCGGAGAGCTGCTTTGCAGCATTTGGTAAGAGTTTTGAGCTTTTTATGGTATTCGGTAACCATTCTAAAAGTTTAGTAGACTTATCGTAAACAAGTAGAAAGGAAAATAATGTCAAGGATTGGTAAACAGCCCGTAGCCGTCGCAACTGGTATAGATGTGAAGCTGGAAGGCAATGTGCTGGTTTTTAAAAAAGGCAGTGTCCAAAAAAGTTTGGATACAAAAAATAATGTTTTTGTGAAAATAGAGAATAACTCGGTTATTTTTGAACCCAAAGGCGACGACAGACAAGCGAAAGCTTTTTGGGGAACATACAGAGCTCTTTGCAACAATATAATAGTAGGTCTTACAAAAGGTTTTGAGAAAAAACTCGAAATCAACGGCGTAGGATACAGAGCGGCAGTAAATGGCAAGGTATTGGAGTTGCAGCTTGGATATTCACATCCTATAAAATACGATATACCATCAGATGTTCAAATCGTGGTAGAAAAAAATGTGATTACGATAACAGGCAGCGATAAACAGCAGATAGGACAAATAGCAGCAAATATAAGAGGATTCAGACCGCCTGAACCTTATAAAGGCAAAGGTATTAAATATTCCGACGAGACTATTATCCGCAAAGCCGGCAAGACTTCTAAGAAGTAAGGGGATTTAAATGAGAGAAAAAATATTAGAAAATAAACTCAAACTTCGCGCAAAACGCAAAAGAAGAATAAGAGCTAGGATAACAGGTACGCAGGATTTTCCAAGAGTTTCCGTATTTAGGTCTAACAGATATTTTTATGCGCAGGCTATTGATGATACAAACGGTGTAACATTAGCATCTGTCGATGGAAAGAAACTTTCATTAAAAGCAAATACAAAAGATGCGGCAGAATTGGCAAAAGTATTTTCACAGACTTTAAAAGACAAAGGCATTGAAAAAGTGATATTTGACAGAAACGGTTATTTGTATCACGGCGTAGTAGCGGCGTTTGCAGGAGCGCTTCGTGAAAACGGCATTGCGCTGTAATTAATGAGGAAAAATTAATGGAAAAAATTAACAAAGAAGAGTTTGAAGAGGTAATAGTCAACATAGGTCGCGTTACAAAAGTTGTCAAAGGCGGACGCAGATTTCGCTTTACGGCTCTTGTTGTAGTGGGAAATAAAAAAGGGCTTGTAGGATATGGTTTCGGAAAAGCAAAAGAGGTTCCGGACGCTATTCGAAAAGCAGTGGACGACGCTTTTAAAAATATTATCAGCGTTAATATCAAAGGTTCTACTATTGCTCATGATGTTGAAGTAAAATACAATGCCAGCAAAATACTCTTAAAGCCTGCCAGCGATGGTACGGGCGTTATAGCAGGCGGTTCTACAAGACCTGTTGTCGAGTTGGCCGGTATTAAAAATATTTTGACAAAATCATTAGGTTCAAATAATGCAGCAAACGTCGTGAGAGCAACCATCAAAGCTCTTAGTGCGATTAAAAGCTAAAGATAAAGGATACGAAGATGTCATTAAACACCCTTAAACCTGCCGATAATTCGACTCACTCGAAAAAAAGAGTAGGGCGCGGACAAGGCAGCGGTAACGGTAAAACAGCCGGACGAGGTAATAAAGGTCAAAAAGCTCGTACAGGCTATAAGATAAAAAGAGGTTTTGAGGGCGGTCAACAGCCTCTTCAAAGAAGACTCCCTAAGATAGGATTTGTCTCTAAGATAGAAAAACCTTATGTTATAAATATTGATAAAAACAAAGCTGTGGCAGAACTATCCGAAATTACTATCGATAGCATCAAGACAGTTCATAAGTTGGCAAAAACAGTACTTAAAGTAAAACTTATCGGAGTTGGCGCCAAAGAATTATCATCTAAAATCAAAGATGAGAATGTAGTTTTTAGCGGTATAGAAAAATGAATAAGCAGCTAGCCAATAAACTTTTAGTTGTGTTGGTAGGTCTCCTTGCGTTTAGAGTTCTAGCTTATATTGGTGTTCCAGGTGTAAATACGGATGTTATTAAAAGCATTTTTAATCCAGATAGTCCAAGCGCTTTGGGGATTTTCAATATGTTTAGTGGTGGTGCGGCCGAGAGGTTTAGCATCATCTCTTTAGGCATTATGCCTTATATTACAGCTTCCATCGTCATGGAGCTGATCGCCGCTACATTTCCTGCTATCGGTAAGCTCAAAAAAGAGCGCGACGGTATGGTCAAATACATGCAGATTATCCGTTATGCTACGATTTTTATCACAATTATACAAGCTGTGGGCGTATCTATCGGTCTTCAAAGCGTTACGGGCGGCGGCGGCGAGAACGCTATCACGATAGAGATGACGAAATTTGTACCGATTGCGGCTGTATCCATGCTTGCAGGCACTATGTTGCTGCTATGGATAGGCGAACAGATAACAAAACACGGCGTCGGACAAGGCGTTAGTCTTATCATTTTTGCAGGTATCGTTTCGGGCATTCCTGTGGCTATTGGTAAGAGTATAGATCTTGTTAATATGGGAACTCTCAGCTTTTTGGCTATTCTTGGAGCGATGGTTGTTATCGTGCTTGTAGTCGGAGCGATTATCTTTGTAGAGCTTGGAGAGAGAAGAATCCCTATCTCATACTCAAGAAAAGTCGTTATGCAAAATCAAAATAAGCGTATCATGAACTATGTTCCTGTCAAAATAAACCTAAGCGGCGTTATACCGCCGATATTTGCTTCGGCTGTTTTGATGTTTCCAGCAACTATTCTACAAGCTCTGCAGACAACTGAAAATTCTATCTTAACTGGTCTCAACGACTTTTTAAGTCCGAACGGATACTTTTTCCATATTTTAATGTTTTTGCTTGTTGTATTTTTTGCTTACTTTTATGCTTCCATAACTTTTAACGCAAAAGATATTTCCGAAAATCTTAAAAAACAGGGCGGTTTTATACCAGGCGTTCGTCCTGGCGCCAGTACGGCGGAGTTTTTAAATGAAGCCGCAAGCCGCTTGACATTTTTCGGCTCTATATATTTGGCTATTATCGCGACGATTCCATGGGCGCTTGTGCAGTACATGGGAATACCATTTTATTTTGGCGGCACGGCTGTTTTGATTGTTGTTCAAGTCGCTCTTGATACAATGAGAAAGATAGAAGCACAAATCTATATGAGCAAATATGAGACGCTAAGCGCCGTTGGTCTTTGATAGATGTCTATCAGTCTTAAGCGTCCTGAAGAGATTAAAAAAATTGCAGCCGCCTCGAGGGCGGTTGCAAAAACTCTCAACTACCTCACGCAGCAAGTTAAACCCGATATAACTACAAAAGAGTTAAACGCTCTTGGCGAAAATTTTATCAAAAATTTAGGCGGACGTCCCGCTTTTAAAAACTTATACGGATTTCCTGACGGCGTTTGTATCTCTGTAAATGAAGTGATAATCCACGGTATCCCAAGCAGTTATAAATTAAAAGAGGGCGATATAGTAGGGCTTGACGTAGGCGTTGAGATAGACGGCTGGTACGGCGATGCCGCAAAAACCGTAGGCGTTGGAAAGATAAGCGGTAAAGATCAGGATTTGATAAACTGCTCTTACGATACTTTGATGTATGCTATAGATATCATACAAGATGGCATGAGATTTAAAGAGCTTTCACATGAGATTGAACAGTTTATATTAAAAAAAGGTTTCGTGCCTCTTAGAGGATACTGCGGGCATGGCATAGGAAGGCGTCCTCATGAAGAGCCGGACGTGCCGAACTATTTGGAAGGCGGCAATCAAAATCAAGGCCCTAAGATAAAAGACGGAATGGTATTTTGTATAGAGCCTATGATTTGCTGCAAAAGCGGAAAACCCAAAGTTTTAGATGATAAATGGGCGGTTGTTTCCGAGGACGGCTTAAGAGGCAGTCATTGGGAGCATACAATCGCGATTATCGATAAAAAAGCAAAAATCCTATCTATTGATAGTGATTTTTAAGCGGAGTAATAATGGCAAAAAATGACGTAATTGAACTTGACGGTAAAGTGGCTGAGGCACTGCCAAATGCCAACTTTATAGTGGAGCTTGAGAATAAGCATAAAGTATTGTGTCATATCTCGGGCAAAATGAGAATGCATTATATAAAAATAATGCCGGGAGATAAGGTTAAAGTAGAACTAACCCCTTACAGTTTGGACAAGGGACGTATAACTTACCGTTATAAGTAAGCTATCAGCTAAAGTTCTGTATAATTAACCCTTTTTGTAGGACTGCGGGAAGAATTATTGGAAAAGTCACCACTTATTTTTTCAATAATTGGTTTGGAAATTCTCTCTAAACCACTGCTCGTTTACTTAAAAGTGGAAATAAATTTGGGAGAGAACAATGAAAGTGCGCCCTTCTGTAAAGATGATGTGCGATAAGTGCAAGGTGATTAAACGCAAGGGAATCATAAGAGTCATTTGCGTCAATCCAAAACATAAACAAAGACAAGGATAGGAAGACATGGCAAGAATTGCAGGTGTAGATTTGCCCAATAAAAAGCGTGTTGAGTACGGACTAACCTATATTTACGGCATCGGTCTTCATACTTCGCGTTTGATTTTAGATGCAACCGGTATTTCATACAACAAAAGAGTTCATGAGCTTAGTGAAGATGAAGTGGCTGCCATAAGAAACGAGATTCAAGGTCGTTTTACCGTTGAGGGAGATTTGAGAAAGAGCGTTGCTATGAATATCAAATCACTAATGGATATCGGAAGTTATCGCGGTATAAGACATAGAAAAGGACTTCCCGTACGCGGACAAAAGACCAAGACAAACGCCAGAACCCGCAAGGGCAAGAAAAAAACAGTCGGCTCTAAAGCCGCAGGTTAATGTAGGAGTGTAACAAAATGGCAAAACAAAAAGTCGTAAGAAAAAAAGTTGTCAAAAAAAATATCGCTAAAGGTATTATATATGTTTCCGCTACATTTAACAACACTGTTGTAACGGTTACTGACGAAATGGGAAATGTTATAGCTTGGAGCAGCGCCGGAAGTTTAGGCTTCAAAGGCAGCAAAAAATCAACTCCTTATGCAGCGCAGCAAGCAGTCGAGGATGCACTGAATAAAGCTAAAGAACATGGATTAAAAGAGCTTGGCATCAAAGTCCAAGGACCAGGATCAGGTCGTGAAACAGCCATCAAAAGCATAGGTGCAAGCGAAGGTATCCGTGTACTTTTCTTAAAAGACATTACTCCTTTGCCTCACAATGGCTGCCGCCCTCCAAAAAGACGACGTGTATAAAGAATCAGGAGAGATATAATGTCAAGATATAGAGGACCAGTTGAAAAATTAGAAAGAAGATTGGGAGTAAGTCTTGCCTTAAAGGGCGAAAGAAGACTTGCAGGTAAAAGCGCGCTTGATAAGCGTCCTTATGCGCCCGGTCAGCATGGACAGAGAAAAACAAAATTAAGTGAATACGGACTGCAATTAAAAGAGAAACAAAAAGCCAAATTCATGTACGGGATTTCCGAAAGACAGTTTGGTAAATTGTTTGTAGATGCAGCCAGAAAAGATGGAAATACGGGCGAAAACCTTATAACATTTATCGAGCAAAGACTTGATAACGTTGTATATAGAATGGGTTTTGCCACTACAAGAAGATTTGCAAGACAAATCGTAACTCACGGACATATTTTAGTGGACGGCGAAACGGTCGATATACCGTCTTACAGAGTACGACCGGGTCAAAAAGTGGAAGTTTGCGAAAAGAGCAAAAAGAATTCGCAAATTCAAAGAGCATTGGAACTAACTGCGCAGACAGGCATAGTTTCATGGGTGGACGTGGACAAAGATAAAGTATTTGGCATCTTTACAAGATTGCCTGAAAGAGCAGAGGTTATCATTCCGATAGAAGAAAGATTGATTGTAGAGCTCTACTCTAAATAATAAGGAGCATACACTATATGATGACAAAAATTAACACATCGGCTTATGTTCCAACGGAGCTGAGTATAGAAGATATGGGTGAGAACAGGATAAAGATTAGCGTATATCCGTTCGAAACAGGATTTGGTATCACACTGGCTCATCCGCTTCGTCGTTTGTTGTACGCAAGTACTGTGGGTTTTGCTCCGACGTCTGTTAAGATTGAGGGCGTTATGCATGAGTTTGATAGTATGCGCGGCATGTTTGAAGACGTGGCGAATTTCATTATCAATCTTAAAGCTATACGTTTTAAAATCAGAGGCGTTAATCCAAAAACAGTCGTTAACTACTCTTTTAAAGGACCAAAAGAGATTAAAGGCTCAGACCTTATAAATGACGAAGTTGATATAGTAACGCCCGACGCTCATCTTGCGACTATCAATGAAGATGCCGAGCTTAACTTCACGGTTGTTATCGAGTGCGGTATCGGATACGTTCCAAGCGAGATAATCCGCGAGCAGATAAACGACGGGTTTATAGCGCTTGACGCGTTTTTTACTCCTGTGAAAAAAGCAATGTACGATATCGAGAATATTCTCATTGAAGATAATCCCGACTATGAAAAAGTCGTATTTACCATAGAGACAGACGGACAAATCTCTCCGATAGACGCTTTCAAACACTCTTTGAAAGCTATATATGATCAGATGAGTGTATTTCGCGATATACTTGACTCAAACGTCAGCGTTCAAAGCGTAGATGCAGGTAAATTTACCGTACTTTTACAAAATATCAATGACTTGAATTTGAGCGTGAGAAGTTTTAATTCGCTTGATAAAGCACAGATAAAATATGTCGCAGAGATTGCGCTTTTGAGTGATAATGAGCTTAAAAACTTGAAAAATTTAGGTAAAAAATCTCTCGATGAGATTAAAAACGTAATGGAAGAGATAGGATTTCCTATCGGAAGCCTCTCTTCGGAAGATGCTGAAATTTTGAGAAAAAAAGTCAGCGAATTAAAAGCGAATAAGGAATAAGTTATGAGACATAAACACGGATATAGAAAACTCGGACGCACCTCTTCTCATAGAAGCGCGCTTCTGAAAAACTTGACTATAGCAATCGTGAAAGAGAATAAAATAGAGACGACTCTTCCGAAAGCAAAAGAGCTTAGAGGTTTTGTTGAAAAGCTTATCACAAGAGCAAAAAAAGGCGATTTTAACGCACACAGAGCTCTTTATGCCGTATTGCAGGACAAAGAGTCTGTAAAAAAACTTGTAACCGAGATAGCTCCTAAATACATTGAGCGAAACGGCGGTTATACAAGAATCATCAAAACAAGAGTACGTCACGGCGATGCTGCCGAGATGGCATTCATAGAGCTAGTTTAAACCGATTTTAATTCCCCTCGCTTGAGGGGGATTTCACAAATTATCCAAAAATATCTTATATCTACATCTAGAAACAATAATAAGAAAAATATAATCTAATTTCTTTTAATATAATCTAAATATCAAATTTGTTATAAATGCGTAAATAATCCAAAGGATTTAGTGTGGGAGTTGTTGAACGAGTTTTTGGTTGGTTGGTTACTGTTTTGCTTTTAGCATCATTTACGGTTAGTGGAGCTTTTGCTACGCCGCCTGACATCGGAGATCCTAAGGCAACTATTTTAGGTTACATTGCAGAGCCTGTAAAGATAGGAGAGACACAATTAATACCTATTGATATTGGTTATATGCCTAAGTTCAAATACGGCATTATTAAATTTAATAAAATATCGCCTTCTGTGGATATAGATGATATTATTCTTGACCCAAATCAAAAATATCCCCATAGAATTTATGTACCGGTAACCGTTACGGGAGAGGGATTATTTGACATTAAAGGCAACATAACTGTTGAAGCTCTTGATGGAGAGAAGTTTACAAATGA
>JAITEH010000075.1 GCA_031282125.1 Campylobacteraceae bacterium | reverse complement strand
TTTTGGCAAAAAAGAGGAATATAAAACCAAAAAACTTCCAAAAATGAAGATTTTATAATATTTTTCACAATAAGTGTAAAAATCTGTTTAAAAGTCACATTTCTTTGTGACATTTTTTGCACAGCTCAACATAAATTTACCTTTTATAAGTTACAATCACACGAAATAAAAATAAGGTAATTTAATGAAGATAAGACTGCCACACGCTCCATATATTGCAAGTAAAATAGCGGTAGATTTGCTAAATTCCGGATTTGTTACATTGCAAAAAGGGTTGGAACCGATTGTTGAGAGTGCGAAGACTCTTATCATTGAAGAGATAAACAAAGAGGCGGCGTTAGAGCAGCGAGTCTCTGAGATGCTTGATGAGAACGGCGAAGAGATGGAATTCATGCAGATAGACCGCCGAAATATGTTTTGGCTTATCAAAAAGAGGCTTGCGAAAGATTACAAAGTTATACTCTCATTTGAAGAGAGATATTCCGACCTTTCACACCGTATTTTAAACAAACTCCAAAAAGACGCTCTTGTGAAGTATCAAGTCTCCGAAAACCGCGTAAAAAACGTTATTTACAATGCGATAGAAGAGTATCTTAAAACTTACGAAAAAACGCAGGATATTGTGTTGGAAAAGATAGATAGTTACAAACGAAAACTAATCCCAGGAACTGAAGAGTATGACCTCGTATTTGAGAGGCTTTACGAAGAAGAGCTTAGAAAAAAAGGTATGATAAAATGAGTTTAAAACCTGTTTGGATATATATAGAAAACGGCGTTTTTTTGGAAGGTAAAAGCTTTGGCGCAGAGGGAACGAGAGTAGGAGAGATAGTCTTCAATACCTCCATGACGGGCTATCAGGAGATTATCACAGACCCAAGTTATGCGGGGCAATTTATAGTTTTTACGATGCCTGAAATCGGTATAGTCGGCTGCAATGAAAACGATATGGAAAGCTTTCAAGTGCATGCTTCGGGCATATTTATAAGAAATTTAAGCCAAACAGCTTCAAATTTTAGAAGTACGAGCGATTTTCCCGAGTTTTTGAAAAAACATCATGGATTTGGTATCTGCGATGTTGATACGAGATTTTTGACAAAAATGATACGTGAAGACGGCCCGAAGATGATGATAGCTTCTACCAAAGAGAGCAACAAAGAGGTTTTGAAAAACCTGCTTGCCAACTCTCCGCGCATTGAAGAGTTTGATTATATTCCGCAGGTAAGCACGAAAAAGAGTTATGTGCATGAAAGCGGCGTTTGGGATGATGCGAAATTAGAATACAAAAAAGCTCCGCACACCTTAAACAAAAAAGTTATTGCGTTTGATTTTGGTATTAAGCGCAACATTTTAAACGAACTCTCCGAAGTCGGCATAAGCGTTGAGGTCGTGCCGTATAACACAAAAGGCGAAGTAATCGTCAAAAGATACGAAGAGGGCGAAATACACGGAGTGTTTTTGTCAAATGGTCCAGGAGACCCGCTGATACTGAAAAAAGAGGCTGAAGAGTTAAAAAAACTCATAAAAGCAAAAATCCCGATGTTTGCTATATGTCTTGGACATCAACTGCTCTCAATCGCTCATGGATACGATACTTATAAGTTAAAATTCGGACAGCACGGCGGCAACCATCCTGTGCGTAATGAAGCAAGCAAATATGTCGAGATAACGGCGCAAAATCACAACTATAGCGTACCTGACGAGATATGTAAAATAGCAAAAATCACGCATATAAATCTTTTTGATAACACAATAGAAGGGCTCGAGTACATAGATGAACCGATATTTTCGATTCAACATCATCCAGAAGCAAGCCCCGGACCTCATGAGAGCAAATATATATTTGCAGAATTTGCAAAGAGACTTTGAAACTTCATGAAATGAGCGTTATAAGTTTTTCGGCGATTTTGTTGGCGGCTTTTACCGGAAGCGTTCATTGTGTAGGTATGTGCGGCGGGTTTGTCGCTGTTTTGAGCGGACATAAAATAGACAAAAACACCTCTTTTGGCGGGAAACTTTTTTCCATTTTATATACCATTGCGGACGTATTAGTTCGTATGCGCTTTTGGGCGCGCTTTTTGGATTTTTGGGACAGGTCGTCTCTTTGTCCGCTAAAGCGCAGGGACTGTTGTGGTTTACGCTTGGGTGTTTTATGATGGCGCTTGGCGTTTCGCTGATGGGCAGAGCAAAGTTTTTGACATATCTTGAAAGCTCTTTCATGCTAAAGCCTGCGATAAAAAAAATTTACAATTTTTTAAAGTCGTCAAAAAGTCTTTCAAGCTTTTATCTGCTGGGAGTTTTCAACGGATTTATTCCATGCGGACTCGTTTATGTTTTCGCCGCTTTTGCGGCTGCCAGCGGGTCTGTATTGTGGGGCGCGGTTATTATGGCAATTTTCGGATTTGCCACGCTCCCTGCCATGATGGGTTTTGGTTTTGTTTTGGAATTTTTAAAAATAAGGGACATAATGATAAAAATAGCGGCGGTGATAGTCATAACGTACGGCGCATATCTCTCTTACCTTGGCTATACGGCAATGCTCGGAGCGGTCGATGGAAGAGCTTAAGCAGTACAAAACTGCCGTAGAAAAGAGCAACATAGTCTCGAAAACAGACATTAACGGTATCATTACTTTTGTGAATGAGGAGTTTTGTAAAATCAGCGGTTTTGCAAAAGAGGAGCTTATAGGCAAAAATCATAATATAGTACGTCATCCTGATGTTCCGAAGTCAAATTTTGAACTGCTTTGGAAAACAATCTTACGCAAAGAGACATTTAAAACAACTGCAAAAAACAGAGCAAAAGACGGTTCCACCTTTTACGTAAATACGACTATTTTTCCGATTTTAGATAAAAAAGGAAATATTTTAGAATTTATAGCTATAAGATACGATGTTACGGAAAACGTTCTTTTGACAGAAGAACTAACAAGAAAAGAAGAAGAGCTAAAACAATTGAATGCAACACTTGAAAATAGGGTAGAAAAACAGACCAAACAACTCCTTGATTTGAATAGAAATTTGGAGATGAGAGTCAAAGAAGAGGTTGAAAAAAACCGCGAAAAAGATAAAATGGTATTTCAGCAGGCGCGTCTTGCGGCAATGGGCGAAATGATAGGAAATATCGCTCATCAATGGAGACAGCCGTTATCGGAGCTCGGGATAATTTTATTCGGCATAAAAAAATCTTTCATACAAAACGACTTAAGCGGGATAGAAAAGCACTATGAACACGGCAAAAAAGTCATAGACAGAATGTCTCAAACTATAGAAGATTTCAGAAATTTTTTCAACCCCGAAAAGCACAAAGATACATTTTTTATAAAAGATGCGATAAATGAAGTAGTCTCTATCTTGGCAGGCTCTCTCATCAAAGCAAAAATACAGGTAAAAATCAAAGCAAGCAAAACAATAAAAGTTTTCGGCTACAAAAACGAACTCTCTCAAGCGATTTTAAATATAATCAACAACGCCAAAGACGCTTTCAAGGATAAAAATATCGAAAAGCGCGTCATATCGGTGTCTGCAAAAAAAGAGAAGAAATATGTATATATACACATACACGATAATGCGGGAGGTATAGACGAGGCTATAATCGATAAAATTTTTGAGCCGTATTTTACGACAAAGCATGCAAGTTTGGGAACCGGGCTTGGTTTGTATATAGTAAAAATGATAGTGGAAAACAGTATGAATGGCGTTGTGTGCGTCAAAAACAAAAGTGCGGGTGCGGACTTTATAATAAAAATACCTATTAAAGGGGAGAAAAATGGCACAGAGTGAACTTAAAAATATAACTGCTCTATATGTGGAAGATGAAGCCAATATACGCAGAACGTTGGCGAACGCCATAAGAGACGAATTCAAACTCTTTTTTACTGCCGCAGACGGCAATGAGGGTTTGAAAAAGTTTAAAAAATATAAACCTGATATCGTGATAACGGATTTGTTGATGCCCGTCAAAGACGGACTCTCTTTGGCGCGCGATATCAAAGCTATGTCGAAAGATACGCTTGTTGTTGTGTTAAGCGCTTTCAGCGAGAAAGAGAAGCTTTTGGGAGCTATCGATGTGGGCGTGGACAAGTATATCATCAAGCCTATATATCCAGATGAACTTTTATCGTTGATTACAAAGCTGGCGCAGCAGAGATTTACCGTCGGCAATATAACGGAGCTTGGAGACGGATATCAGTTTGACAAAAACAAAAAAGCGCTGATAAAAGACGGCGCAGTCATAACTTTGACGAAAAAAGAGATTGCTTTTATCTCATTTTTAGTGGACAGCGTAGATCATTTCGCGCTGCATGAAGATATAAAGCGATGCATATGGTCGAAAAATACGAGTGATGCGGCCGTTAGAACATTTGTAAAAAGAATAAGAAATAAAACGAATAAATATTTTATAAAAAATATACCGACGCTTGGATATAAAATTTTATAGAGTAAATGAATGAATGTAAATGCCCTAAAAATAGGGATTTTTTTAAATTCGTTCAGTTGATTAATTTATTTAAGATATAGCTAATCTTATTAAGCTTGATTGTATCTTGAATGTATTATAATCATCCTGTTATGTGATATTCTTGTGACATAAAAACTTTACTTAGGAGGAATTTAATGCAGGCTACGAATGCATTGAACTACGACTATTCGGTTGCCAAGCTATTCACCTTCTCTGCCATATTATTTGGCATTATAGGTATGGTCTTGGGTGTTGTGATTGCCTTGCAAATGGCTTTTCCTGATTTGAATTACCTGCTCGGCGAGTATGGTACGTTCAGCAGGTTAAGAATTCTGCATACATCCGGAGTTATCTTCGGCTTTATGTTAAGCGGAATATTTGCAACTTGGTACTATGTTGGACAACGTGTGCTCAAAGTCTCATTGGCTGAGTCGCCGTTTCTTTTGTTTATCGGCAAACTGCATTTTTGGGTATATTTCTTACTCATATTGGTTGCAGTTATAAACCTATTTTTGGGCATATCTTCAGGAAAAGAGTATGCTGAATTAGAGTGGCCGTTGGATATAGTGGTTGTTGTCTTTTGGGTTTTATGGGGAATTAGTATATTCGGACTCATAGGTATCAGACGCGAAAAAGCGCTTTATATCTCCGTATGGTACTATATAGCCACATTCTTAGGTATAGCTATGCTGTATCTATTTAACAATATGGCCATTCCTACATTTTTAGTAGCAGGAATCGGAGATTGGTGGCATTCTGTTTCCATGTATTCGGGTGCAAATGACGCTATGGTACAATGGTGGTACGGACACAATGCTGTTGCATTCGTCTTTACTGTCGGTATTATCGCTCAACTTTACTACTTCTTGCCAAAAGAGTCAGGACAGGCTGTTTACTCATATAAACTTTCACTATTCGCTTTCTGGGGATTGATGTTTGTTTATTTGTGGGCAGGCGGACACCACCTGTTGTATCAAGCAGTTCCTGATTGGTTGCAGACAATGGGTTCAATCTTCTCAGTAGTGCTAATCTTGCCTTCTTGGGGTAGTGCGGTAAATATCCTCTTGACCATGAAGGGCGAGTGGGATCAGTTGAAATCAAGCCCGCTTATCAAATTCATGATAATCGCTTCGACTTTCTACATGTTCTCAACTCTTGAAGGACCAATCCTCTCTATCAAATCAGTAAATGCTTTAGCGCACTTTACAGATTGGGTTCCAGGACACGTTCATGACGGTACGCTTGGCTGGGTAGGTTTCATGACGATGGCGTCAATCTATCACATGGTTCCAAGATTTGTTAAAAAAGAGCTTTACAGCAGAAAATTGATGGAAGCTCAATTTTGGATTCAAACGACAGGTATCGTTCTATTTTTTGCGAGTATGTGGATAGCCGGTATTTCACAAGGTATGATGTGGAGAGAGACAGACGCCTACGGAAGTCTTGCTAACTCATTTATCGATACTGTTGCCGCATTGAAGCCTTACTATATTGTCCGCGCAATTGGCGGTGCTTTATATGTAGTGGGATTCTTCATGTTCGTTTACAATGTCGTTAAAACTATCACTGCGGGCAGAGCACTTGAGAAAGAACCTCAAAATGCTTCACCTATAGCAGCGTAAAGGAGGCAATGATGTTTAGTTGGCTAGAAAGAAATCCGTTCTTTTTTGCGGTATTTCTATTTATAGTAATCGCATATGCAGGCATTGTGGAGATACTCCCAAGTTTTAAGGAGAATGCACGACCTGTTGAAGGTACGCAGCCATATACGGTACTTCAGCTTGCAGGTAAGCAGATATATGTAAGAGAAAATTGTAACGGCTGTCACTCACAAATGATACGACCGTTTAAGTCTGAGACAGACAGATATGGTAAGTATTCTGTAAGCGGCGAGTACGCTTATGACAGACCTTTCCTTTGGGGATCAAAAAGAACTGGTCCGGATTTGTGGAGAGTCGGAAATTATAGAACATCTGATTGGCATTACAATCACATGAAAGATCCTGTTTCCCTTGTTCCTGGTTCAATTATGCCTGCTTATAAAAATTTGTACACTGGCGTTGCAGACTTAGCGACGGCTTACGCTGAGGCGTTTACTGTTAAGGCAGTATTCAAAACTCCGTATGACGTTGATGGTTTTACAAAGCTTGGTACTTTTGAAGAAGCAAAAACTGCGGCTTTTGAAGAAGCTAAAGTGATTGTTGACAGTATGAAAGGCGACGATGTCAAAGAAGCATTCGCACGCGGCGAAATCTTAGAAATTGTTGCTCTTACTGCCTACATGAACGGTCTAAAATAAAAGGCGTGATATGAGCATAGATATAATGGCTGCGTTAGTTGAGTATCAGGCATACGGATATTATTCTTTGCTGACTTTTTTGGTAGTTATATTGTATTGGTATATTTTTCACCTTTACAAATCCGAAAAAAGCGGCAGAAAGAATTACGAACGATATGGCAAGATAGCTCTTGAAGATAATATCTTAGACGAGCCTGTAGAATCCATGCCTATCAAACAAAGCAAAATTGAACAGCAAAGGGGAGCAACAAAATGAGTTGGCTTAGCGAATATTATGGTTATATCAACTTGCTTGCAATTGTTGGTGCGGCAGCTACTCTCGTTATTACGGGATTTGTAGCGGCTATATATTTCAAAAATATTAAAAGCGCTAAAAAAAGCGGCGAGTTGAGCACAGATAGTTGGGACGGCATCAAAGAGTATAAAAATCCTCTACCTCTTGGATGGGCAGTCTCTTTCTTACTTCTTGGCATATGGGCTATTTGGTACATGATCGCACCTGCGGGATTACTGCCTTTTACATATCCTCTTGGAGCATACTCACAAATCGGCGAGTATAACGAAGAGGTTGCGGCCTATAACAATAAATTTACGGCACAGTGGCAAAATGCTGATGAAGCCACTTTGAAAGAGATAGGCGAGAGCGTGTTTTTTGTACAGTGCGCTCCATGCCATGGTTATGATAAAACAGGCATAAGCGGCAAAGCTGCCGACTTGACTACATGGGGTTCAAAAGCTGCATTGATAAGTTCTGTCGTACATGGCTCTAAAGGCATGGATTATCCTTTTATAGAGATGGTTCCGATGCTTGGCGGTCTTATCGAGAACGAAGCTGACGTGCGCTTTGCTGCTGACTATTGGGAAAAATACATAGTCGGTACGCAAGATGCTTCTGGGGCTAGCGAAAACGAACGTAATGCATGGTCGATTTGTTCTACCTGCCACGATGAAGACGGTTCAGGTATGAATGGAGCGGCTCCTGATTTGAGAAATTACGGCAAACCTTCTTTCATTGTAGAAGTATTGAACCGCGGTAAAGACGGCTATATCGGCAACATGCCTTCATTTAACGACGGCCGTTTGACTGATATACAAAAGAAAGCTGTCAGCACTTATGTGCTGAGCAAGCAATAAGGAGAAGAACAATGGAAAATACAAGCAGACATATTTTTCACATTCATGGTATCACAGGTATGTTGATAGCTACGGTTCTATTGCTTTCAATCCTAGCGGCATTAACCTTTTTAGGTTTAGTGGCACAGCAAAGTGTTGCTGATAAACCGTACACACTCGATACCCAGAGTATTCAAGCGAATAGCTATGATAATAAAAATCATAGAAAACTGGTAGTAGGAGAATAATATGGAAAAATTAGTCAGCGCTTTAATAGTGCTAGTACTTATAGCAATTGCTGCTTTGATGGCTTATACCGTTTTGTCTGGAAACAATTTGGTCGTTGTCTGATGATTTTATCAGGTATCTTTAAAGGCAGTCGCTTAATCGCGGCTGCCTTCTTTTTTTTATTAATCCCGCTATTTTGTAACGCAAATGAGAGCTATATATTCAATGATGATAAGATTATCGGCGAAAAAGCCATAATCAAAATCAACGAAATGGGCACGGAGCTTTTCCAGACAAGTAACGTCAGCGTTTATGCATTTGTGAGTCTATCTATCGGAGATGTCAATAAAACGGAATATTGGAGCAATTTCACAAAAGAACTTAAAGAACCGTATGTTCTTTTGATTATGCTCACAAATGATAGGGTGGTAGATATTTTATATTCGCCCGAACTTGAAGGCAGATTTGACAAGGCTAAAGTCCTTAGCCCATATCCTGAAGTAGGAAGTATTTTGCCGCTTTTGGTGCTGAAAAAAGATTATGATAATTTTACAGCAGCTGTATTAAACGGTTTTGCGGATATCGTAGAGCAGATAGCCGCGAGTTATGGTATAACGCTCAAAAGCGCCATTGGAAGCTCAAATCGTTCAACGCTTGCATGGATACGCTTTGTTGTTTACGGCATGTTTGCTTTAGCGTTTTTAATTTATATATATAAGAAAGTACAATACCGTCATGCAAAAAAAGAAAAATAAAAACTATTGGCCTCACGGCATTATTATAAGTATTTTGTTGATTGTTGCCGCTTGTATCTATACGATAGTAGAAGCGGTAAAATATCCCGTAGAGCTGGATACATACTATTTTGACACAAAAGAAAATGTGGACAGAAACTACGATAAAATCAAAGCTGCTCAAGAGAGTTTTGATAAAAAATATACGACTTTTGTAGAGATTAACGACATACAAAACGGCACTTTGCGTGCAGGAGAGAATAATAAAATAAGAATTGTCATCAACGATAAAGATAAAAACTCATGCGACTTTAATGCCGATATCAAACTTCTTTTAACAAGACCCGAAACAAACAAATATAATGAAGATATCGCATATTCGTATGCTGAAAAATGCAGATGGTTTTTTGCCCCTTTTACC
>JAITEH010000042.1 GCA_031282125.1 Campylobacteraceae bacterium | reverse complement strand
CAACAACTGAGTCCCGCAACGCCCGAGCAAAATTAAAAATACGAGGGTATCCCGCAGGGACGACACAACCGCGTGGCAAGTTCTTTGCCTCTTTCTTGCTTGTTCAAGAAAGATGGTCGCTAAGCCTTCCAGGCTTAGCGAAACAAAGAAGTTATGAATATTTTTCTGGATTGCTTCGTCGCTAACGCTCCTCGCAATGACGGAGAAAGGGAAAGTGTTTCATCTATTTATTTCTTGTATGCATGATGAAGTTGTATTTTTTCTTTTTTGGATTCCCGCCTACGCGGGAATGACGGAGATGAATTGCCATGCCTCAATGACAAATGAGCGTACAAATTTCTATTACGCGCTTTGATAAACAACCTCTCCTTTGGAGATGGTTTTCAAAACCTTTCCTTTCAGAGTTTCGCCCGAATATATAGAGTCAGATACTTTTAACTGCTCTTCGCATGAAGTGTCAAATATCACCAAATCCGCATCAAACCCTTCCTTTATCTCGCCTTTGGTTTTTAAACCCAAAATCTTTGCGGGCGTTTTGCTTGTCAAGTTTATAAACTGCTCAATGCTTATGAGTTTCGTATCGACCAAATGCGTGAAAACAAGCGGCAGATAATCGCAAACCGCGTGTATGCCGTACGCCGCCTCTTCAAAAGCCACATCTTTATAAAGAATAGAGCGCGGCGAATGAGCGGAGGTCAAAATGTCTATATTTCCCGCCCTCAACTCTCCCATCAACTCTTTTTGTTCATTCTCATCGCGCAAAGGCGGTTTGATTTTCGCGTAAGTGTTAAAACCGTCGCAGCTTGTATCATTTTTCAAAAGATGGTGGATAGAGACTTCCGCATAAGCTTTTATCGTTTTTTTGGCCTCTTTTACAATTTCTACCGAGCGTTTGACGGAAAGCGTTTGGAAAAGAATCGGCGTATCGTAGTATTTTGCTATCTCGCTTAGTTTTGCCGCTTCGCTGCTTTCGGATACTTTGGAAATGCCCGGAAGCCCCAGCTTAAATGCCGTCGCACCGTCGTTCATGACGCCGTTATCGTCCAAATCGTTATCGTAGCAGTCTATCAAAAACGGCGTTTGTTTCATTTTGGCGTATTGTATGCCGCGTCTAATGAGATTTGAGTTTACATGCGATTTGCCCCAGATGGCGATAGCGCCGTTTTGTATCAAAGTGGCGATATTGTTGAGTTTGTTTGTCTCCTCATTCACCAAAGGCGCAGACAGAAGCAAAGTCGTCGGCATGGCGTTTACTTTGGCGTTCAAAAGCTCCAAAAAACTCTCATTATCAAGTCTTGGGAGAAAATCAGGGATAATGAGCGCAGTCGTAACTCCGCCTCTGGCGCAGTCGTTTGATAGAGTGTCTAAATTTTTTTGATTTAGCGTATCGTTTTTGAGCCGTACATGCAAATCTATGAGCCCCGGCAGCAAATACGCGCCTTTTGCGTCTATAGTTTCGGTATCCGCGTCTATTTTGTCGGCTATTTTGGCTATTTTACCATTTTCTATAAGAACGTCTTTTAGTCCCTTTTCATCTGCTATTTTGGCGTTTTTTATTAACATGCGAACCTTTCTATTTTTTTCATGCAAGCAAATCTTTTAAGCTCTCAAGCGGAGATTTTCCGTCTATTATCATGCTCACTTCTCTTGCTATCGGGGTGTAGATATTTCTCTCTTTTGAGATTTTATTGATAGCTCTTGAAGTCAAAACTCCTTCGGCTACCTCTCCTAAATCATGCAGTATTTCATCAAGTTTTGAGCCTTTTGCCAGAGCCGCTCCCACGCGGTAATTGCGCGAAAGTACGCTTGAAGCGGTCAAAAACAGATCTCCCGCCCCACTCAGTCCCAAAAATGTAGCCTCTTTCGCGCCAAAGCTTAACCCAAATCTTTGCATCTCGACAAGCCCTCTTGCGATGAGGCTCGCTCTTGCGTTAAGCCCCAAATCAAGCCCGTCGCAAACACCGCTGGCAATCGCCAAAACATTTTTATACGCGCCGCTTACTTCCGCTCCGACGATATCGTCGTCTGCATAGGATTTGATAAATCTCGGGAAAAAAGCGCAAAACTCTTTTGCCATCTCTTTGTTTTTGGAACTTACCACCAAAGCCGTCGGCAGCGCTTTCATGACTTCGGCGGCAAACGAAGGACCTGAGAGATACGCAAGGGCGGAGCTTGGAACGAAATCCAAAAATATCTCGTTCAAAAACCGTCCGCTCTTCTCTTCTATGCCTTTGGCGGCGATTAATATTTTTTGGTTATTGTATTTGAAATTTTTCTTAAGCCAGTCGCCGACAATCTGCGCAGGCAAAGCCATGACGATATATTCGTTATCCAAGGCTTTTTCAAGGCTCACGAAATTGGGAATATCTTTTTTGGTTCTTGATGTGATGACACTCTCATGATTTTGCGAAAATGCAAAATGCAGAGCCTGCCCCCATCTTCCGCCGCCGATGACTGATATATTCATGTTTAGATACCAAGTTTTGCTTTTAAAAGCTCGTTTACTTTTGCGGGATTTGCCGCGCCTTTGCTCTCTTTGATGACCTGCCCTACGAAAAACCCGAAAAGTTTATCTTTGCCGTTTTTAAGCTCCGTAGCTTTATCGGCATTTGCTTCCAAAATCTTATCTATGATGGCTATGATAGCACCGTCGTCGTTTACCTGTTTGAGTCCGAGTTTTTCTATGACGGCGTCAACCTCTTCATCGTTTTTCATCAAAAAGTCCAAAATATCTTTGGCCGCTTTTCCGCTTATCGTGCCGTCTTCTATCCTTTTGACCAATGCCGCTAACTTTTGCGCTTTAACGGGCGAATTTTCTATCCCGCCTTCAAGACGACCCAAAAGCTCAACGCTAAGCCAGCTTACGCTGTTTTTCGCACTCGCTCCGTATGTAAGCATCTCTTCAAAATATTTAGCCAATTCAACGGAATTTGTGATAACTTCGGCATCATAAGCTTTTATGCCAAAATCCTTTATATAGCGGCTCTTTTTCTCGTCTGGAAGTTCGGGGATTTTGACGCACTCTTGCATCATTTCATCGTCCACTACTACAGGCAGCAAGTCAGGATCCGGAAAATAGCGATATTCTGCGCTGTCTTCCTTGCTTCTCATGCTTCTTGTCTGTAGCGTCTCTACATTGAAAAGTCTCGTCTCCTGCACTACTTCCTTATCGTAAGCGCCCTCCGTCCATGCTTCGCTTTGGCGTTCTACTTCGTAATCTATGGCTTTTTGTATATATCTGAATGAGTTTAGGTTTTTTATCTCGACTCTTGGATAGAGCTTTGTCTCGCCTTTTGGTCTTATGGACACATTCGCATCGCAGCGAAAGCTTCCCTCCTGCATGTTCGCGTCGCTTATGTTGAGATATCTTAGTATCGCATGAATCTTTTTGAGATACAAAACGGCCTCTGTGGAACTTCGAAGGTCAGGTTCGCTTACTATCTCCAAAAGCGGAGTGCCCGCACGGTTCAAATCAACGCCGCTGAAATTTGCTTCATGCACGTTTTTGCCCGCATCCTCTTCCAAATGTGCTCTTGTGACGCCTATTCTTTTTAGGGTGCCGTCTTCTAAGTTTATGAAAACCTCTCCTTTTTCAACGATAGGAATCTCAAATTGACTTATCTGATAAGCTTTCGGAAGGTCGGGATAAAAGTAGTTTTTTCTATTGAAAATGGAGCGTTTATTGACGATGGCATTGATAGCCGTTCCAAAAGCTATGGATTTTTTCACAGCTTCCTTGTTTAAAACAGGCAGCGCGCCCGGAAGTCCCAAGCAGACGGGGCAGACATTTGTATTTGGTTTTTCTCCGAAACTCGTAGCGCATGAACAGAAAATCTTTGTTTTGGTATTTAATTGAGTATGGATTTCAAGACCGATAACAACTTCAAACATAATAAACCTTTATTTTAAAAAATAACGAATTGACGCATATCCGACAGCTCCCGCGTTTTTACACATCTGTATTTGCGAGCTTTCCAAGATACCGCCGAGAGCTATACATTTGTGTGGTATTTTATCCGTTATTTCTTTTAACTTCTCTAAACCAAGAGGCTTATTTTTATTCTCTACATAAAAAATAGGGCTTATCGTAACCAAATCAGCCCCCAAAGAGAGAGCTTCCTCTGCCTCATGCAAAGAATGTGCGCTTGCAACTACAAAAAGATTTTTTGCCTTTGCCAAAGGGATATTTTGAAAATCTTTCGTACCGAAATGAACCCCGTAAGCTCCCAAATCTGCCGCATCAAGCCAAAAAGTATGCAAAATAGGCTTCACGCCAAATTCATTGCATGCAAAGATGAAAGCTCTTGCTAACTCTTCGTAGTTTTTGGCTTCTTTATCCCTCAAACACGCATAATTCACTTCATGTTTTTTGAAAACTTCATGCAGTTTTGAAATGATGAAACTTGGCTGATTTGTATAAAATTTCGGGTCAGTTATCAGATACGCTGTCATCTGATGTGTTCTGGCCGCTTGATTTTTTCTCCAAAAGCGACTCAAGCATTTTTGTCTGGCGTTTAAGTTCTTCCAATTTTTGTATCTGTATATATGCGATTTCTACTATCAAAACAGCAAAAAGCCCGAAGATAGAACCGATAAAAGCCCCTAAAAAACCAATAAAAAAGCTAAAATGTGAAAAGATAGAAAAAAACAAAAGAGCGCCCAAAAGCACGAGAGCCCAAGAGGCTCCCGATAAGAAACTGATTAAAAATTCAAAGTATGATTTTCGCAATTTCCATACTTTTTAATGCTCTTCGCTGATGTGCACCGCTCCGGCTAGATATACATAAGTTAGTATCATGAATATAAAAGCCTGCAATGCGCCGAAAAATACCAATATGAAAAACGGCAGTATCGGCAAAACCCAAGGAGCAAGGAATAGTATAACCATCAAAAACAGATCGTCTCCCTTGACGTTTCCAAAAAGTCTGAATGAAAGAGAGATGATTCTTGAGATATGCGAGATAATCTCTATAGGGAACATCAAAGGCGCCAAAAATATATTTGGTCCTAAGAAATGTTTGAAATATTTTACAAAACCGTTTCTTCTTATACCTTCAAAGTTATAGTACAAAAACACTATCAAAGCCAGCGGCAAAGTTATATTGATATTGCTTGTCGGAGCTTCAAATCCGGGGATAACGCCTATCATGTTTGACACAAAAACAAAAAGTGCGATTGTCGCCGCCAAAGGCAGATATCTTCTCGCCGTCTCTTCTCCTGCTACTTCTGAAGCTACGCCTATAACGCCCTCCAAAAATGACTCCATGACATTTTGCGCGCCTTTTGGCACAAGCTGCATGGATGAAGTGGCGATTTTGGCTACTACAAGTATGATAGCGGTAACGATAAGTATTTGTGAAAGTACAAGCCATGTGTGGTTATCGGAGATAAGACCCGTAAACAGAAAAAGTTCAGACATTTTGAGCCCTGTTTTTAAAATTTTATGGGTGATTATAGCAATCAAAGAATTAAG
>JAITEH010000041.1 GCA_031282125.1 Campylobacteraceae bacterium | reverse complement strand
AAAGCTATGGAGCTTGCTTTTACGCTATCCGCACCCAAAGACGGCCCAACGCTTCGCTGTTCAAGCATAGTAACGGGAGCCAAAAGCGCGCCGCTTCTTAGCGCTATAGCCAAGTCGCTTGCCTCTTTATCGCTGAAACTGCCCGTTATCTGACCGCTTCCGCCGCCAATACGGCTTTGTATAACCGGCGCCGAATAGACCACATCGTCAAGCACTATGGCAAGTTTTTTGCCTATATTTTTGCCTGTGAAATCGCCAAAAATCTTTGCGCCTTGAGCATTGAGCGAAAACTCTATCATCGGGCGGTTAGTCTGGTCAAATCCGACTTTTGCACCCGTCAGCATAGACCCGTCAAGTACTGGTACAATCTTTAAAAGATATTTGTCTTTGCCGTTTTTGTCTGGATATATCGCGTCGCCGTAAGCCGCCGCCTCTTGACGGCTCATGAAATCAGCTCTTGTGTTTCTGTCTTCATCTACAGCCATCAATTGAAGATGCGCCGCTTTGGCGATAAGCTCTCTTACGCGCTGTTCGTCTTCTCTTGTTTTGACGCCCGGAATTTCGACCAGTATATCCTCTTCGCTTTGTTTAGCAACGGTAGGTTCGGCAAGTCCGAATTGGTCAAGTCTATTTCTGATTGTCTCAACGGCTTGCGTAACAGCCAAGTCGCGCACGCTCTTTTTTTCTACGTCGCTCAAACTGATAGTATAATCCAGCCCTTGTTTATCGACGACAAGTCCGCCCGTATCGTCAAGTATGGAGTCGAGATTTTTCTCTTCGTCGCCGTCAAGAAGCGTTAGGGTAATCGTATCGTCTTTGACTTTGAGCGAATCTATGATGATGTTTTTATCGTCCGTATGGTATTTGATGCCAATCGCTACGGATTTCATCTTGGAAGTTATGGCTTCATCGGTCTTGACGCCAAGAAGCATGTATAAACCGCCCTGCAAATCAAGTCCTAAAGATACCTTGGCTCCCTTCTCCATCTGCAAAAAAGTCGGCATACTGAATATAATACCAAACAGTGTCGCTATAAGAAAGATAATAAGCCGAGAATTTAAGCTTTTGCTATTCATTGACTTTCTTTACAATATACTCTTTTACAATTTTGACGATTACGTCATCACTAAGTTTAATTTTGATAAAATCCTCTTCAACATTTGTCACCTCTGCAAGCAAACCGCCGCTGGTGATAACTTTGTCGCCTCTTTTCAGTTCTGAGAGCATTTGCTTGTGAGCTTTTGCTTGACGCTGTTGGGGCATGATGATGAGAAAATAAAAAATTGCTATAAGCACAATAAGAGGTAAAAATGACTCCAAACCTTGCATATAAGTCCTTTAAAAGTAAAAATTTGAGTAGCCATTTTATCACCTTTATTATAATAAAAGCCTTTGTTACAGCGACACTACTTTCAAGTTTTATCTATTTATCACATTTTGATATCACAAACTATTTTTTGCACTCTATTTTGGTATGCGCAGGACTCTGGCTTCTTTTTAAGTCAGACAGAACGGGCTATTTTTTCACAGGTTTTTTTATCGGGATTTTGTGGTTTTACTGGATTTCGTTAAGCTTTAGATACTACGGCAATTTGTCATGGATGATACCTATCGTGATTGTCGGCATAGGCATTATTTACGGGCTTTTGTTTTTGATTCCCTCCTTACTTACAAATTCTGCGTATTTGCATGCTATCGCGCTTGTACTGCTTTCGCAAATCGCACCGTTTGGTTTTAACTGGTTTAATTTTGAATTAATGCTTTACTATACGCCGTTTGGACTTACAAGTCTGCATGTGGTATTTTTAATCGCCTCCATACTTCTCGTGCAAAACAGCGGCAAAGGATATCGGTTTTTGGCTTTTATCTGCTTCATCGCGGCACTTGATTTTTCCAATAAAGAACCGCCGCAAATGCCCGATATTAATCTAAAAATAGTACAAACCAACATCCCCCAAGATGAGAAATGGCAGACGGAGACTATTGTCAAAAACGTACAAAACAATTTTAATTTTATAGAAAACGCGATAGAAGAACAAAAGCAGCTTATCATTCTGCCTGAGACTGCATTTGCGCTGTATCTAAATAAAAATGAAGTTATCGTCGATAGATTATTGGAATATTCGCAAAATATCTCTATTATCACAGGCGCATTGGGTTATGAAGACGGTAAATATTATAATTCTGCATATTTCTTTGATAAAGGCATCATGCAAAGAGCCGATAAAATAGTGCTTGTACCGTTTGCAGAAAAAATCCCATTGCCTGATTTCATCTCGTATCATATAAATAACCTCTTTTTCGGCGGAGCAAGCGACTTTTCGGAAGCGGAGCATCCAAGCGACTTTATCGTGGACGGCATCAAAATCAGAAGCGCAGTCTGCTTTGAGGGAAGCACGAGAGAGATTTACGAAAACAATCCGCAAATTATCAGCGTCATAAGCAACAACGCGTGGTTCTTGCCGTCCATACAGCCTACGATGCAAAATCTCATGCTTTCACTGTATGCCACGAAACATAATGCGATAGTTTTGCATAGCGTAAACGGCGACGGCAGCAAGGTCATAGTTCCAAGAAAGAGTCTTGCAAAAGTAGCGCTTGAACAGCTTTAGATGATTTAAAGCCAAATCGCTTCTTCGTTATTGCGAGAAGCAAAGCAATCCATCTCTTATGTCATTGCGAGCCGCTTGCGGCGTGGCAATCCAGAATTTAGAATTATATTGCATGTCTTTTGTCATTCCTGCGCAGGCGGGAATCCAAAACATCATTTTGCATATAAAAAATGAAATGATGAAACAATTCTAGATTTTCCGTCATTGCGAGCGAAGCGAAGCAATCCAGTCAATTCCTTTTTATTTCACTAAAACCTTTAGGTTTTAGCGACCATCTTTCTTGAACAAGCAAGAAAGAGGCAAAGAACTTGCCATGCTGGTTGTGTCGTTCTTCGAATACCCTCGTATTTTTAATTTTGCTCGGGCGTTGCGGGACTCAGTTGTTG
>JAITEH010000038.1 GCA_031282125.1 Campylobacteraceae bacterium | reverse complement strand
GTTTTGATTTTAAGCACGGCAAATAAGCTAAGGAGTTAGGTAGGGTGTGGTAAGCATCTTTGCCGTGCGTTGGGAATTGTTCAAAATTATAACTAGTGGTATCTTTTTATAATTTTGACAATGCGCATTGTATAGTAAAAAAATTTACTGTATAAAAATGATACTAAATAATATTTAAATTACCAAAAAAATATCAGCCAAAAACCCAATTTTTTAATATAGTTAGAGTTTAATATTTAAAATTCATTCTTGCTTTATATCTACGTCTAAGAATAACTTGTTTTTGCCCTCAAACCCTCTATCTATTGCATCTTTTAGCAAATATAGCCTCATGTATCTTTTTTGGTTATACAGTGTAAGTCTTAAATAAAGATTTATAAAGCAAAACCCAATTTTTCAATGTAATTGGGTTTTGGCGTTTAAAATCTATTCTGGGTTTATCTCTGTTGGTCCCAAGTATAACTGTCTTGGTCTGGCGATTCTGCCGTCAGGCTGCTCTTTGAACTCTATCCATTGCGCTATCCATCCAGGAACTCTTCCTATAACAAATATGACCGCATACATCTCTTTTGGTATGCCCAAAGCGCGCAGTATAAGTCCTGAGTAAAAGTCTATATTCGGATACAAACCGCGCTCTATAAAGTATTCGTCACGCAGCGCAATCTCCTCAATCCTGTTCGCAACTTCTATAAGCTTGCTGTCTATGTTGCGCTCTTTCATCAATTTTTCGCGGATATCTTTCAGTATGGTAGCCCTCGGGTCGAAGTTTTTATAAACCCTGTGTCCAAAGCCCATGAGTCTGAACGGATCGTTTTTATCTTTGGCTTTTGCGATATATTTTTCGACATTTTTCACATCGCCTATCATCTCAAGCTGACTTATCACCGATTCATTTGCTCCACCGTGCGATCTGCCCCAAAGAGCGCATATTCCCGCACTTATCGCCGCATACGGATGCGCATGCGTAGAGGCTACCGTTCTAACGGTCGTGGTTGAGGCGTTCTGCTCATGGTCTGCATGGAGCGTAAAAATCGTATCGAGCGCTTTCACCTCTATAGGTTTCAAATCTATATGATCATGCGGATAAGCCCTCAACATATAGAGTATATTTTCCGTAAATCCTCTGTCAAGATTTGGATATATGATAGGAAGTCCGCGGCTGTATCTGTACGAAAATGCGGCTATCGTTGGGATTTTGGCGACTATTCTTTTTGCCATTTCCATATACTCTTCGGGTGAATCTATATCCAAATGGTCAAAATAAAATGCAGAAAGCGCCGATACCGCCGCCGACAAAATCGCCATAGGGTGAGCATTGTCGGGGAATGCGTCAAACAACTTCTTCATACCTTCATGTATGAAAGAGCGTTTTTTCAGTTCAAGCTTAAATGCGTCTCTTTCACTGTCTGTGGGAAGCTTTTTGTATAACAACAAATGCGCCGTATCCACAAAACTTTTTTGTGTCGCAAGGTAAGAGATGTCGTATCCTCTATACATCAATTTACCTTTTGAGCCGTCGATGTATGTTATCCTCGACCTACATGAAGCTGTCGAAGTAAAGCCTCTATCCAGCATAAAAAGACCCGTATCTTTGTAAAATGTCGCGATATCGACTACGGGCGCGCCCAAAGTCGGGTCTATGATGTTGTATTCGAAGCTTCTGCCGTTACGATTGTCCGTCATGGTAACGCTATTTTTTTTATCCATGTTTCATACTCCTTATAACTTTGTTATATTATAAGCAAAATTATAATCACAAGAAGATAATTTCTCTTTTAGTGTAACTATATTACACACTATCTTTCTTTATGTGTTACTTTTGGTAATATGAGTATTTTTTATGCGCTCTTTTTTTATCCGTTCGCTCTATATTTGCACTTGATGCACTCTAAAAAATCGCCTTTTTTCAGCGATTTTTTTACCATGATGCCGCCGCACTCGGGGCATATCTCATTTGTAGGTTCATTGTTTGAAATGAATTTGCACTTAGGATAATTAGAGCAGCCGAAAAATTTACCGCGCTTTGAGATGCGCTCTATAATATCTCCGCCGCATTCGGGACATTTTACAGAAAGTTTGCGCGGCTCTTTCTTGACGGCTTGCGCGGTATTTTTTGTATATTTGCATTTTGGATAGTTACTGCATGCTACAAACTCTCCATACCTGCCTTTTCTTAGAAGCAGTTCGCTGCCGCATTCGGGGCATTTCTCGCCTGTCGGAATGGCAACTTTGACGCTTTGTATCTCTTTTTTGCCTTTAGTTATCTGCTCGTCAAACGGCGTGTAAAATTCACCCAAAACGACCTGCCAATCTTTCTTGCCCTCCGCTATCAAATCCAACATATCTTCCATGGATGAAGTAAATCCGCTATCGACGATTTTTGGGAAATGTTTCTCAAGCAGCTCCGTAACCGTAAAAGCTATCTCGGTAGGAACGACCTGTTTTTTTTCTATATTGATATAATCGCGCGCGCTTAGTATCGAGATTGTGGGCGCATAAGTCGAAGGTCGTCCTATGCCAAGACTTTCCAGTTTACTTATAAGACTTGCTTCCGAATATCTTGCGGGAGGCTCGGTAAAATGCTGATTTGCTTCGATTTTGTTGAGTTTTATCTCATCTTTTTCTTTCAAATCAGGCAGCAGCATATCTTTATCATTCCCGCCGTAAACTTTATAAAAACCGTCAAACAGAAGCTTTCTGCCGTTGGCTTTAAATTTGGCGTTGGAAGAGGCGAATATGACATTTTGGGATTCAAAAAGCGCATTTGCCATCTGCGAAGCCAAAAAGCGGTTATATATCAGCGTATAAAGCTTCAAATCATCAGGTTCGAGATATTTTGC
>JAITEH010000170.1 GCA_031282125.1 Campylobacteraceae bacterium | reverse complement strand
TTTTTGCTGGTCAGATAGCTCAGTTGGTAGAGCAGGAGACTGAAAATCTCCGTGTCGGCGGTTCAATTCCGTCTCTGACCACCACTTTTTATAAAATCCCCAAAATCTTAAAGTTTTTTCAGATATTCTTTTTTACATTCAGACTATTAAATTCATTATTTTTATACATCGTATATTGAGATTTTGCAGTAAGCGCGCTATTAATATATCAGAAAATTTAGGAGAGTTTGCTCATCTAAAAATATCTTCGCTACTTTGCGCGCTGTTTTCCGCAGATATCTCGTGCTACGGTAAGTTTAAAAGTAGTCGGCATTGCGTTGCTGATAAGCGTCAAATCGCCTTTTAAGCTATCTTTTGCCAATCTCTTTGAGAAAAATAGACCCATTCCTCCACCTTTGTTTTTCGTGGAGTTTTTGAGTTTTGTAAAAAGCATCTTTTCCATATCCTTACTGATACCCTCTCCAAAATCCGACACAAATATATGCACGAATTTATCGTCTGTTTCAAATCTTATCTCTATCCTGCGTCTTTGCAGCTGTTTTATCACTTCAAGCGGCAAAATAGCCTCTTTGGCGTTTTGTATAAGCACCAAAAGTATCTGCTGAATGAAGTTTTCTATAGAACGAATCTTCAAATCTTTTATATTGGATGCATCTACCTGCACAGTGATACTGCTAAGCACAAGTTCGCTGTTGGCTATATATAAAATATTTTCAACGCAGCTTTTCAGCTCAAACTCCGCGACCATACTGTCCAATTTATAAAAATTGCGAAATGTGTCTATGGTTTTGTTTATCAATAATATATTTTTTTTGGAGAGTTTCAGTTTCTCTATCAAATCCTTTGTATCCAAAGACCTCTTTTTTGAAAGCCCGTCCATGATACTGCTGGTAACCAACAACAGCGTATTGATAGGCTGCTTAATCTGGTGATTAACGACAGATATTAACTCCACCGTATCGCATATCTGCGGGCAGAGTATCTTTTGCTGTTCCCTTTGCGCTTTGAAGCGTCGATATAAGCCGTTTGCAGCCGCAACAAACAGCGCAAAAGAACCGAGTATGACGATAGTGTGTTTTAAAAATCTAAACATGACGTAGCGATTAATCTCTTCATCGCTCATGTTGGCGCCGATATGCGGATTATAGAAGCTTTGCGTTTCGCTTGACCACATCTCTCCTTGCAGCTCGCTGATTGCTGTTTTATCGGATACGGAGTAATAGTAATTTTGAGGGATTTTGAGCATCTCTTCTTTCAAAAACATATTTGCCTTCATGATGCCATAAAATATACTCTCAAAATCTTTTATGGTTTCAAACCAATTGAGTACATTCAGATGTTTTTGATAGAAACTAATACTGTTTGTATAATACGAATTTGACTGTGAGATTTTTCCAATACACTCTGTGTAGTCTATATCGGCAACATGGCGCGAGGCTAGCTCAATACAAGTATATTGTTTTATATCAACTTTTGTTTTGGCAACAGGTTTTCGTTCTGTCAATCCTTTGGATTCCGAACTGACATACCAATAACTCTCTGCGCCGAACACGATAAATGCAACGCTGCAGATAATAATAAGACTGTAAATCTTCATATTATCTGTTTTGATAAAACTACCAAACATTTCCACCCCAATGTTTTTAATATTTAAAACAAAATCAAGACATAACCGACATAAGCATTTTGATACAAAGTATCATATTTAAAGTACCTAAAATCTTTTTAAGTACCGAGACAGGAAGCTTTTGCGTACATCTAGCTCCTATCTTCGCAGTAAAAAAACTTGCTATAGATATAAAAAATACAGCAGGCAAATACACATATCCAAAAGTCAAACTCTCAAAATTAATATTATCGATTCCGCTTATCGACATATATCCGATAGCGCCTGCGATAGAGAGCGGAAAGCCCAAAGCTGCAGAAGTGCCTATAGCTTTTTTGCCGTCGATATTTTGCCAAATCAAAAAAGGTACGGTTAGCGAACCGCCGCCGATAGAGACAAGTGCGGATATCGTTCCTATGCCGCCGCCAGCACCAAAAAGATAAGGTTTTGGCATGAGCTCTCTTGTCGGTTTTGGTTTTTTATCCAAAAATAACTGCACGGATACATAAGCCATAAAAATGCTAAAAAATATAGACAGAGCCAAAGAGCTTGTCTTGGAAACCAGAAAAGTACCTGCAAAAACTCCCAGCACTACGCCAAATGCCATCGGCTTAAATGCATGCCATACGACATTGCTTTTAGCCTTGTGCGCTCTCATGCTGGAAAATGAGGTCACGACTATAGATGTCATGGATGTACCAAGAGCCAATGGAACAGCATCGCCAGCTTCTATCCCTTTAGAAATAAATATCATTGAAAGTACAGGCACCATGATGCCGCCGCCGCCTATCCCCAAAAGTCCTGCCATAAAACCTACTACCAACCCTAAAAGCAGTAGATATATTATTAATTCCGACGTTACTTCCAAATCTCACTTCCTTAAAGTATTTATTATATCAAAAAAATGGCATTATAAATATTAAATTTATTTTATAACAATAATTGTCTGTTCTGCTGGAGTTAATATTTGAAATTTCAGAACGTTTAAATCAGCAATATTGAACTTTTGATCATGCAAGCGCAGCGACTCTAAATCCAATTTTCCCTGCTGTCAGACGTATCCACATCTCTTCCTATAGCTTGATGCAGTTCCCAATAATACGTTACAAAACGCTTGATACTCTTATCGACAGGCATATAAACATTCTCATCTTTTATAGCAAATCTGTCCAAAAACTCTTTTGCGTCTTTCTTTGCCAAATAGTGTTTTGCCAAATCAAAATATGTATTGTCATACCACTCTAATAAATTAGCATACGTTTTGGCGTCAGTGCAAATTTCTAATTTCTCCCCAAACGATAAAACGCCGCTTTCAAAAAGAGCCGCCAAATGTATCAGCGCTTCGCAATAATAAGGCTCTATTTCCGCCGTCTTCATGCACGCTATAAGTCCAATAGAACGCTTGATAACGTCATGCACAACATACGGCAGCAGCGCATCGTCCAAATCGCCGAAAAATGCCCTGAGTCCGCCTGATGTGGCTTTGAACTCCTCTATATTTTTAAATACGCCACTTTTGTTCATCATGCTCTCGGTATCTTCATCCATCCACAAAATATGACCAAACTCATGTCCTATCGTTGTTATTTTATAGATTTGATGCCAAATGTCCGGTTTTTTAAATATAAGTTCACGTTCATTTCGTAAAAATTTCGCGCCGAAAACTTCATTTGAGATTTTCATAAAAGGTTTGGCTCTTATGCTCTCCAATACGTTGTCAGGGTATGCAAAAATCTTCTTGCCGCACTCCCCGCTTACAAATTCATCATTTGGCACGACTTGTGCGGAAAAAAGTCCGTTAAACTGTGCTGCGTAGTAGAGCATGGGGCGGGAGATAAAAAGCAGCGATTTGTTGATATTTTTTACGCTTTTTTCATAAAACTCTCTTTTGCCGCCTGCTTTTAAAAACAGTTCGTCATACATTTTCAATATGCGCGACTGCGTTTTGTCATCGCTTAAATTTTCGGGATTAGAAAGCCTTATATCCCACTCGAGCGCAACGGCCTTTTTGTAGTGGTCTTCGTAGTATTCGAACATATGACCTATCTGTATCGGCGTTTTTATATTCATCCATGCTCTGTCCACATCCTGCCAAGCGGCTATAAGTTTGGCATTTTCTTTTGTCAAAAGAGCGTTTTTGAGCGTCAAAAGATATAGTATATAAGACTCTTTCGTGTCATATATATCGTCGTTTTGGGTTTGGAGTTGTTTTGTAAGTTCGGTTATAATTTTTGCCGTCTTTTCCACATCCTGCCAAAACGCCGCGGCATAAGATACGCTTTTGTAACCCTCGTTGTCTTTTATGAGCACAGAGTACGACCTGTCCGCCAAACTGCCGTCGCTGTTTACATCAAAAAGAGCGTTATCTTCCAAAAACTTTACGATATTTTTGTCGTCTTTAAATTCGTTTAAAAGCATCGGATTTATCGTATTGATAATATGTTTTGTCCATTTTGGCTGCCAAGCTGTCAAAGCTATGCCTATCTCATGAACGCCATTTATAAGCGTCCTGTAAAACGGATTTAAAAGCTGCTCTTTTTCTATCTGTTCCAAAAGCTCTTTATGGCATTTGATATGAAATTTAGCCGTTTCGTCATATAGGGCAAACAGAGCTTTTTCTATATCTTCTTTGGTTTTGCCGCTCTGCTCAAGCGCGGTTATAACCATATCTTCGCGAAGATTGATAATGCGCGACAAAATCGCAATTTTATTCTGTTTTGTGGGTTCTAAAGCGCAGATTTTAAGAGCGTTTTTAAGAAGTTTGTACTCTTTTTGCTTATCGTTATCTATCAGAGAATAGAGGCTGTTTATACGTTCTGTGCGTTCTTTTATGAGTTCATAAACTCTTTTTAAGTCCTGTAAAAACTTCAATTTTTTCATCGAAAATCCTTTAAAAAGCGAAATTATATCCTAACAAATGTCATTTTTAAGAAGTTTGAAGCCAAATTGTAATATATTAATTCAAAACAGAATATTCATTCAAGGGCTTACTTGTGGAATTAAAATCTATCAAAGACGTCAGAAACGCAAAAAAATTTAGTTTCAAAGACGCCGCAAAACTACTAATCAGTCTCGCATTTTTACTGCTTGCTATCGTATATGCCTCCATGCACACGGGAAATTTAAGCGCCTCTTCGAGCAATATACTCATCGTAGCTTCGATTTTTGGCTGTTATATGGCTTTAAATATCGGCGCAAACGATGTGGCAAACAACATAGGGCCAGCCGTCGGTTCTCGTGCCGTTTCGCTTTTCTGGGCGATAATACTGGCGGCAATTTTCGAACTCAGCGGTGCGCTAATCGCAGGCGCGGACGTCGTTACGACTATCAAAAAAGGTATTGTCGAAGCCTCTTTGTTTTCCGACCCGCAGGTATTTATCTGGGTGATGATGGCAGCTCTTCTTGGCAGTGCCGTATGGCTTAATATCGCTACTTTTGTGGGAGCGCCCGTTTCTACAACGCACGCCATAGTAGGAGGCGTAGCGGGAGCAGGCGTAGCGGCTACGGGATGGAATATCGTACAGTGGGGCAATCTTGGACTTATCGCTTCAAGCTGGGTCATTTCGCCGCTTCTTGGAGGCATTATCGCGGCAGGTTTGCTTTATGTCATCAAAAAAACAGTTTTAAATCAACAAGACAAAAAAACCGCCGCCAAAAAAGTTGTTCCGCTTCTTATCGCGTTTATGGCTTTTTGTTTTTCGTCGTATCTCATCTTAAAAGGGTTAAAAACAGTTTTTAACTTCAGTTTTTCAAGCGCAGTATTTATAGGTCTTTTGATTGCTATAGCGGTATTCTTTATCACAAAACCTATTATCATCAGAACCTCCGACAGACTGCCAAATTCGCGCAGAGCGATAAACTGGCTCTTCAATATCCCGCTTGTTTTCGCTGCTGCCATGCTTAGTTTTGCGCACGGCGCAAACGACGTATCAAACGCGATAGGTCCGCTTGCTGCGATAGTTGAAATTTTAGAAAACGGACTTGGGCAAATGGAGGCAAACATACCGTTTTGGATAATGCTTTTGGGAGCGGCTGGAATCGCCGTAGGGCTTGTCTTATACGGGCCAAAACTTATAAAAACTGTCGGCAGCGAGATAACGGAGCTTGACCAAGTGAGAGCTTTTTGTATTGCCATGTCGGCGGC